>NZ_JAMDLQ010000013.1:0-102935 GCF_024705715.1 Clostridium sp. LY3-2 | reverse complement strand
AAGTATTTCCTGATAATAAAGGATTCGGCATATTAAATCCTGCTATAGGATCAAATGCTGGATAACTTATTCCATCAATTACTACAGTGCCTGTTTTAAATGTTCCTCCATTTGAAAGGAAATCTGCAAATTCCATCTCTGAAATAGTAGTATTTCCTGTATTTTTAATTAAAATACTATAATTTAAAATTTCCTGTATTGTAGCATATGCTTTATTTACTACCTTTGTTGCAGTTATACTCGGTATTATTATTATAGTTGAAACTGTGTTTGATTGAATAGATTTACTATAATCTTGTCCGTTTGGATCTACTTTATAGAAGAAACTTCCTAAAGCATAGTTAATAACTGAACTACGAGACGGAGATTGAATAACTGTTACTTTAAATACGACAGTTACTGAATCAAGCGGCGCTAAATTTCCTAGACTAAATCCTACATTTGGATCATAATCTGGATGGCTCACTCCATTTACAGTTACTGAACCTGGATTAAAAGTCACATCTGATTGAAGGGCATCTGTAAATAGTACATTACTAGCATCTACATTTCCATTATTCGTAACTGTTACAGTGTAGGTTATTATTGTTCCCATAGTTGAATAAGCTTTATCTACTGCCTTTGTTAAATATAATGAACCTAAATTAATTTGAGTTTGAACAGTGTTTGAATTAGTTTGGATAGTAATATCTTGTCCGTTTGGATCTATTTTGTAAGCAAAAGTAATATTTGCAGTATTACTAATTAAGCTTGGGGCTGGAAGTGATGTTACACTTGCATTAAACCTTACTACTACAGTGCTTCCAGCATTTAAATTAGATAAACTAAAACTAGTATAAGGATTATAACTTGGATAACTAGTTCCATCGATTGTAACTGACCCTTCTACAAATGTTAAACCTTGAGGTATAACATCTCTAAAGTTAATATTTTTAGCTAAAGTATTTCCTGTATTTATTATAGTTACAGTATAAGTTAATACATCATCTATAGTTGCATACGCCTTACTTACAGCCTTAGTTACACTTAATGAACCTACATTAATTATAGTCGTTACCGTATTACTTGTTCCTTGTGATATAACTTTTGGATTACTTGGATTTATATAATAGCTATAATCATAAGTTGCTTTATTGTAAATAGTATAGTCTTCTGGTAAAGTTTGGACTACTACTGCAAATTTAACTATTACACTTCCATAACCTACAATATCACTTAAATTAAATCCAGTGCTTGGATTTAAACTTGGATAAGTTGTTCCGTTAATTTTAACTGTTCCACTTACAAATGCTGCATTTGTATCTAATATATCTTTAAAGAAAATATCAGAGCAAGTTGCATTTCCTAAATTATTAATAGTTATAGTGTAATTTAAAGTATCTCCTATAGTTGCGTAAGCCTTATCTACTGTTTTAGTTGCCTGTAAATTACCAATTTTAATATACGTTATAACCGTATTTGAATTCGTAGTTGTTGTAACTGGTGTATCTGTAGGAGTTAGCTTATACGTGAATCTAATATTTGCAGTATTTTGAATTTCTCCACTTAAAGGTAATGAATCTACTTTAATAGTAAAAGTAACTGTATGATATTGATTTGGAATTAAATCAGTTAAACTAAATCCAACGTTTGGATCGTATCCGCTTTGACTTATACCATCAACTACGACTGATCCAGTGACAAATGACGCATCACTTTGAATTATATCTTTGAAATTAATATTTGTTGCATTTACTGAACCTGTATTTTGCACCTTTACTGTATATGCTATATTATCGGAAACAGTTGCATAGGATAGGTTTTCTGATTTTGTTACTGTAAGTTCCCCGTATGCTACATAAGTCTCCGTTGTATTAGTATTTATAGTTCCATCTATAACATCTATCCCTACAGTATATTTGTACGTTGTAGTTGCATAGTTATAAATAATATTTCCAGTAGGTCTACTTATAACAGTAGCTTGGAACCTAACAGTTGTAGTTCCTCCACCTGTTATATCATCTAAACTAAATCCAGTACTTGGATTATAACCTGTCTTTTGAACATTATTTACATAAACTGAATCTGTAACAAAGGATATATTAGAATCTAAAATATCTTTAAATAAAATATTTTGTGCTACCGTATTTCCTTCATTATTTAAAGTTACAGTAAAGTTTAAAGTATCTCCTATCTTAGCTAATGCTTTATCGACAGTCTTATCAGAAGATATAATAGTATCATAAACCATAACTGTAGTTTCGTTTGATGATTTAGTTTTAGTAGTAGGGCTACCATTTGGATCTACAAAATATGAATAAGTTATATCAGCTTTATTTAATAACTCATTGTTTATTGGAATAGAATTTGCAGTAACTGCAAAAGTTACAATAGTTTGTCCTCCTACAGGTATATCACTTAAACTAAATCCTATATTTGGATTAAATAATGGTTTATTTTCACCATTTACATATACCGAACCGATATTAAAAGAAGACTCACTTTGAATAATATCTTTAAAGTTTAAATTCTTAAGAATTGTATTTCCAGTATTACTTATAACTACAGTATAATTAATTATATTAGTTAATCTTACGACTGTTCTATCAGCTGATTTTAACGCTGTTAAATCCCCATAATTTATATAAGTTACTACACTATTACTTGATACGTTTGATGTGAAATATTGCCCGTTTGGATCAATTTTATATTGATATTCTATATTAGAAGTGTTACTTACAAATCCACTAGAAGGCATACTACTTACAGTTGTATCAAAGGTAATTGTTACACTGTTTCCTTGAAGTATAGTTCCTAACGTAAATCCTACGTGAGGATCATATGATGGATAGCTTGTTCCATTTATTTTAACAGTACCAGATACAAAGGATAAGCCGCTTGGAATATTATCTACAAACATAGTATTTTCTGCATTTACCGTACCGGTATTTACAATAACAGAAGTATAAGTTATAGTATCCCCTAAAGTTCCATAACTCTTACTTACACTTTTAGTATTTGTTAGTGACATAGTTTTTATATTAGTTGTAGTAGTATTACTTGTTAAACTTCCATTTATATAAAGTCCAGTTGGATTTAGTTTGTAGTTAAATGAAAGACTCGCCGTATTTTTAATTTGCGGTGGATTTGGAACACTTGTAACAGTAGCCTTAAACTGAATTACAGATGCTCCTCCTGGTAAAATATTTGTAATAGAGAATCCGGAATTTGGGTTAGAACTTGGACTACTTACTCCATTTATAATTACTGAACCTTGAAGGAATGTAGCTCCAACAGGAACTAAATCTGAAAAAACAACATTTTCTAAATTTACAGTTCCAGTATTTGTTGCAGTTACAGTGTAATTTAAAACATCTCCTACTGCAGCATAAGATTTATCAACTGCCTTTGTTAAAGTAGCTGAATAAGAATTTATTATAGTTGTTACAGTATTACTTGTAGCTGTTTTAGATATAGGTTGTCCGTTTGGATCCACATAATAATTATAAGTTGTAATTGCATTATTTTTTATAGTGTTTGGTGAAGGTAAGCTGTTTACGGCTACTTTAAACTCTACTGTAATTACCCTACCTCTAACTATATCTCCTAAAGTAAATCCAACTTCTGGATTAAATAACGGTTTGCTTATTCCATTTATTAAAACTGATCCTTGTACAAATGATGCTTCAGATTGAAGTGTATCTGAGAAGAAAGTGTTTAAAGCTGTTGATATTCCTGTATTTGATACCACAAAAGAATAAGTTAAGGTATCTGATACTCCAGCATAAGCTTTATCAACACTCTTAGTAATACTTAAATTTGCAAATGGATCATAAGTTTTTACAACATTTGAATAAACAGTTTTTGTAACTACAGGGCTATCTGGATTTTCTTTGTAAGTTAAAGTAACTTCTGACATGTTAGGAATATATCCAACATCAGGATTTGATATTATTGTAGCTGCAAAAACAATAGTTGCAGTATCTTGTGGGTGCAAATCATCTATAGGGAAAGAATCACTAGGGTTAAGATTTGGATAATTCACTCCATTAATATAAACTGTACCTTCGTAAAAATCTAAGAATGAATTTATAAAGTCAGCAAAAATGATATTAGTTAAAGGTACTGTTCCTGTATTAGTTATAGTTGTTGTATAAACTAATGGATCACCGACTTGAGCATAGGTTTTATTAACAGATTTAACTATAGAATACTGTGCCTTATTAATAATAGTTTGAACTTGATTACTAAAAATAGTATTATTTAAAACACTTCCGTTTGGATCTGGAAGATAGCCGTAAACTAAACTTGAAGTATTGTAAATAATATTAGGGTTTGGAAGAGACATAACTTTAGCACTAAAAGTTATTTCAAATTCATCCCCAGGGCAAATAGTTCCTAAAGTAAAGCCTATATTAGGATTATAGCTTGAGTAATATATTCCATTAATCGCTACTGTTCCTGCTATAAAGCTTGCTTCTGATTGGATACTATCTAAAAAAACTGTACTTATTGCATTTATATTTCCATTATTAGTTACGTTAACTTTGTAGTATAAAGTATCCCCTACTGATGCATATGCTTTATCTACAGCTTTAACTATATTCATGCAAACATAATTTGCTACAGTATCAACTATATTTGAATCAATCTCAGAACTTATAATGCTAGACCCTTGTGATATCTGGTATTTAAAAGGAACATTCGCAATATTTTCTATAAGATTTGAACTATCTAAACTATTGACTAAAACGCCGTATTGAATGTTAGTTGTAGTTCCAACTACTATAGGATTTGGTAGAGTAAAGCCTGTAAAAGGATTAAGATTTACATAACTAGTTCCATTTATTTTGACACTTCCGCTAACAAAAGAAGCCCCTATAACTTGTGGCTCTAAAACTTGTACGTTACTAGAATCTAAATTACCTATATTAGTTAAACTCAAATTATAAGTTACTGTATCTCCAATATTTGGGTAATTGTTATTATTACACCTTTCTCCTATAATCTCTGAAAATAGTATTTGAATAGACGTTGAATTACTGAATATAGTTTTCTTGTTTGAAAATACATATTGGTTTAAATAATATTTAAACGAAACGCAAGCTATATTTGTTATCTTAGTTGAAGGTGGTAATGAGTTTAGTTTTGCTCTAAACTTAATTTCAGTACTATCATTTTTAATTAAATCATTTAAATTAAATCCATCAACGGGATTTAAATCTCCAAAAGTTACTCCGTCTATAGTTACACTTCCACTTACAAAAGAACTATAAGAATCTAACTTATCTTGAAATAAAATACTTTGAGCTGTTTCTGTTCCTGTGTTTTGTATATCTATAGTATAAGTTACTATATCGTTTATATGGCCATTTGCTTCTGACACTGACTTTACTACAGATAAATTACCCTCTTGAACTATTACTTCTATTGTATTTGTTTTTCCTGAATTAGTTATAGTATCTATCCCTGAAAGGAATTGATAACTATAATTTGCATCTTGGTGAAGTAACCCACCCTCTGGAACGCTTTTTATAACTACTTCAAACATTAAAGTAACTATTCCTTTAGCTTCTACAGTTCCAAGGTTTACTCCATTTGCTATATTGTAGTTTGGATAAGATACGCCATTTATAGTAACAGAACCTGGTATAAAAGAAGTAGCTGCATTTATAACAGCCGATACTATAACGTTATTTGCATCGACATCCCCCTCATTTTTAACTTGAATCGAATAAGCTAAAGGTTCTCCTACCTCTGTGTTATATTCTGAATCACCATCTATATCGTAAGATAAAAGTGTAGCTGTTATATTTGGAGCTTTTGCTAAAACTTGTGCTCCGAGCGCTACTAATTGTATTCCGTCTGTTTCACTTCCAGCTGTGATTTGTCCTGCTAAAAGAGTTTGATTTGGAATTAAAGTATTTGATATATCAACGCTAGTTATATCCCATTTATTTCTGTTTCCTATAGTTTGACTTGGAATAAATCCGTCGTTATTTAGAGTTCCTCTAGTTCCATTAATATTTATAAGCCCATTACTAGAATCTAATTGGTTAGCTACATTAATAACCCCTGAAAAGAAATTATTTCCTGGGTTATTTGGAGCTGTACCTGGATTAGAACTTGGACTGTTTACTGCATTACCGATATTACTTAATGCTGCAAAGGATGGCCCTGCATAAACCATTTCTGTTCCGCTTAACGGTCCCCCATTTGCAGAAACTAAAGTTGCATACCCTTTTAAAAGATCAGTATCTGTTGATGTTGTAAATCCTGTGATAGTTGTTTGCAAGGGAGTACTAGAAGTTGCTACAGAAACACCTGAGCTATAGACAACCTTTTGAGGTTTTAATAAATTATTTCTATAAATTACATTTAAAGACCACCCTGCTCTACTGTTACTTAAGCCTGTAGATGGTACACTTGTCGGAACATTTGATACTGAATAAGTTCCTGACAATGAATCTTTAATATAACTTGTAACATCTGCAGCCCTATACCTATCTACTGTTCCTGATGTGCCGTTATAACTTTCCTTATATAAAGGTGTCACTTGGTAACTTCCCTTTGGCGTAGTAAAAGTTATAGGTTTATCTTGAATGCTTCTTAAATCTGTAGCACCAGGTACATTACTAAATACTGAAGAATACCAAACAAGTTCAGCATATAAAATTGTACTGTTTGATAAGATATTTAATAAAGCTGAGCTTCCAGATAAGGTATAATCTCTTGTTGTAGTACCATCAATTTTCATTAGATCAGATGTACTAATTATAGGTGCAGTATTGCTGCCACAAATAACAAGACTATTTCCAACCGTTACTAAAACTGCTTTATCTACTATTGAAATTCTTGGAATTAAAGACATCTTTTCCTCCTTAAAGTTTAATAACTTATTAGGACTTAAAGTCCCACTTATATTTTATTAATATATAGTTTCATAGGTTACTTTTTCTTATAAAAATCTATCAACGTAACCTTACTTTTTGAATAAAATATATAGATTAAACTTTAAAATAAAAAGGAGTACAAAATGCCTTCAAGTATTTTTAATATGACTATAAGTCAAACTCAAAACATTCCGATTTTAATAGGTGGCACATCACCTTTTAATGTAAACATTCAAAATACAAGTTCTACAAAGAGGTTATATAACTTAGGAATAGCTCTAACTCTTCCTGATGGTTTAACATTATCTTCATCTACTACACCTCAAACTTCTAGTACTACAAACGCTGATAATAGCACTACCTATTCTTTTGTAAATATAAAGGACTTAGCACCTCTTGAAACTCCGTATATATTTACTATAACTATAAAATGTAATGCTAAATTCAAAAACGGAAACGCTATCCCTTTTGGTTATAATTTTTCTGGAATAACTATATATAGCTATGTTGATACTATGCCAAGAGGAATTTATGATATAGGAAATTAAGTCCTAACTAGCACTATTTCTATGACTTATATAACAACTAGATTTAATAGCACTATAGTAACTTCTGGAAAGGTATTAAAGGGTGCTGGAACTTCTATTAATTTAAACGACTATTCTCAAGTTACAACTGCAACTTGTAAGTTTTTTAATAACTCTCTTTCTGCATCCTTTGTAAATATAACTATACTTTTAGATGATGGGATAAGATATATTGGAAATATATCTGTTTCTGGCACTGATTCTTCTCAGTTTAACTCTCCAACTATAAGCTATGTTAATAAAGACGGGAAACTTTATACCCAATTATATTTTGGAAATATAAATCTTTCTATAAATAGTAATACTACATTTATATTTAGCTATGCAGTTTGGAATAGATATAATAACAACACTTCAAATCTTATAAATCATGGAACTGTTTTAAATATGAATATATCTATGGTTTCAAATGACCCTCTCATAATTGCATCTTCAACTAGTTCAACTAACTTTTCAGCTATGGATTTAATAATAACGACATCTATAAATAAATCTACAGTTGACGTTCAAACAAATGTAACGTACACCTACGTATACAAAGTAGGAGGTTATTATAACATTCAAAATATTATAGTTCATTATTTCTTGCCAGATGGAATTTATTATTTATCCTCTTCTATTATTCCAAATAGCGTAGTAGATAATCCTACTTTAAAAGGTTTTTATTTAACTTACAATTTTCCTCTAGCTTCTATAAACTCAATTAAAACTGTAACAATTTCTGCAAGGGTTGATAGTTATTACAGGTATAAATTTGACTCTTTAACATTAAATTTACCTGTCGTGGCTTTTGATCTATTCTCAGCAAATACTGATATAACAGGAGTTTTAGATACACTTTTAGTAAATGTATCTGATAATTCAAGCGTAAATTCAAGTATTGCTATAGGAAATATAACTAAACAATTCATAAAAGGGTATTATAAAGACGGTTCCCCTAAAACAATAACAGCTTTAGCACCTGGAGATTTAGCTGAATACCTTTTAACTTATAATGCATCTACTTTAAAAGCTATCCAAAAGTCAGTTTTTATAGATGACTTTTTCCCACTTTCAGCTGATCCTATAGATAATTTGAACTACTCTTTTACAGGTGTAATGCCAGTAAACACTACTCCTAATTTAATTTCTCCTCACGGTGTTGATTTTAATTATGGTGATATTTTAGGGTTGTCTACAGGAACTATAAATGTCAAAGTCCCAATAGCTACTTTAGGTTCCTCTACTCAAAATGCTAATCTTTTAAAACTAAAAGGAATAAACACTTATGGAGTAGCTTATAGCAATAGATCTCAAGTTAATGTAAATATCGGAACTCCAAACCTTACTTTAACTAAAACAGTTTCAGGTCCAAACAAAAGTGCTATAAAAGCTAATGAAGTTTACACTTATACTGTAACTATAAGTAACTCTAATTCTTCAAGTGAAACTGATGCCTTTGATTTCACTTTAAATGACACTTTATCACCATCTTGGTTTACTTTAAATGTCGGAAGTATGTCTGTTACAGGTACTGGAACATTTACCCCTCCTATAGTTCAAGGAAACAATATAGTACTCTATATTAAGAAGCTTAGTCCAGGTAAATCATTGACTTTAACTTATACAGTAACTATAAGCAGCGTAATAGCACCAAACGTAAGTATACTAACTACAGCTACTACTACAAACCCTTACTCTCAAGTGTATAACGAGAGTACTACTAATTTTCAATATTCTAATTTAAATAAAAGTGCTTCTACTACAATTTCATCTGCAGCTATATCATTAACTAAAACTAATTATAGCGATACTTTTAAAGTAGGATCTAATATAACTTATACCTTAACTGTAGCGGTTCCCCTTGGAACAATAGCTTACAACCTGTATTTAAAAGACACTCTTCCAAGCGGAGGACAAAGTTATATTGGTCCTTCTTACAAAAACGGAATTTTAGTAAATCCAACCCTTAGTTCAAATAACGTTACTTTTCAAACTGAACCAATTATAGATTCAAGGACTTCTATACAAACTTTAACTTATATATTTACCTCAAAAATAACTAACGCAACTAAAGCTTTAAACTCTATTTCATCAACTCAAACAAACACTCTAACTTGTTATTACGGGCAGGTAGCTAGTGGCCCTTATTATTCTTTAAGCAAAAATTTAATAATAACAGTAAATCATCCAAATTTAGTTATGAGTTTAAGTGCTACAGATTTAACTACTCAAACCCAATATACTTCTACTGCAAATATTAATTTAAATTCAATTATGCAGTTTAAATTAATAATGAAAAACAATAGTTTAATAAACCTAGTAAACGGAACTATAGAAATCCCTATAAATGATAATTTTGTATTTTCTTCAATAGATAATTCAATTCTTTGTAGCGGAGTTTATAGTATCACCTTAAAAAAATTAATAGTTAATATAAGCTCCCTTCCGCCATCTTCTCTAGCTTATATAATATTTACTATTATTCCTAAACCAAACTCAAAATCTGGAACAAGCATGATAACTCAAGCTACTGCAACTTCTTACTATAATGATGTAACAGCTTCAAAAGTGTATGGAGGAGAAACTAGTAATCCTATAACTTGTACACTTGGACCTTCAGTTTCACTTCTTCCAGACCCAATCTATCAAATAAACCCTACAACATCATTTATAGTAACTCCTCCAGGAAACACTGCCCTAATATTAGATTACTTTAAGAATACTGGTGGGGGGTATGATGATTTCACTTTAATAATACAAAAGGTATCTATCCCTTATTCCCTTTATATAGATGATGTTAAAATTTCTGATGTTTTAGCAAATACCTTATACCAAGCAGACTTACAAGCTATGGCAAATTTAGCCCCTAATACTTCTAAAGTCATAAAAATAACTGCACTTATCCCTATAAATTCTTTAGGGGTAAGATATGATTTCACAGTTACAGCCAAGTCTAAAACTAGCCCTTACCCAGAAAGCACAGTATTAAATATAGACCCTAATCCATTTTAAAATATAAAAGAAGCTGCATTAATTAATTTTTTGCAGCTTCTAATAATATAAAACTAAATTATTACTTATAAATATTTTTTTATTTTCTTTTATATTTAAAACTAAATCTTTAGATTTTATCTTGATTTGAATCTTATCTAGATAACTAGCCTCTATAGGCAATAACATACTCTCAGAAAAACCTATAGTCTTTTCTAAGTATCTCATATTATTGTAGCTTTTATAAAATATTTTATATTTTATCTTACCTAAAACTAAGACCTTCACTTTATTTTTTATAAATGAATTTATAAATTTACTTTGTAGTACATCAATTTCAAATTTGACCTCTGAAATATTACTTATACTGCAAATAGTTTCTATTTTACTAAATAATAAGAAATCTTTTGATAAATTATTTTTATTATTAGTTAAAACTGAGTTACTATTTAAATCTATTCTTATAGGATACTTTTCTACATTATAAATATAATCATAAATAGCTGTTGAAATATTTTTTAGCTTTCCTTTGCACCTATCTATTATTAAAACTTTAAAACTTATTATAACCTTTTTATTTTTCTTAATATCATTTATAAAAAAACCTAAAATGGGATTCAAACATCTTTCTTTTTTATTATTTATCTTTACTGAGTTTTCAATAAACCTAGTTTCTTTTGGTATATTATCTATAAAAAAAATATTTTTTATATTCATGCTACTTATATTTTCTATCTCTGTAGTATAAGTCAATTCCTCTAAGGAATAAGAACATTTTTTATCTACAAATTTAGTTATTAGTAATCTATCTTGAATTACTAAGGTTTTTACAATATTACTGCTTGAAGTATTTGAAATTATAGGAGTTAAATCTGAATACCTATATTTATATTCTACCCTGCAGCTATTTATTATTTCCATTTAATCACCTTTAAAGTTTAATCTTAAATATATAAATCTCTGTATTTAATTAAAGAAGTAACACTAACTAAAGCTTTATTCTCACATAATTTAACTAAACTTAAATCTGTTATATCATATTCTAAATTAATAGTACTTAACTTACATGTATCTTTTGGTATATTTATTTTTTCAGTAAACGGCATAGATATTTTTTTAATTACAAATCTTTTATTATTTGAAAACTTATATTCAGCTACAACCATTAGCTTTATTTCGCCTATCAAAAGAAGTTCTTCTATTTCTTCTTTTAAACAATCTATTACTTTAAAACTATTTATAGAAAAATTTTCTACAATTCCTTCTAATTTATTTAAATTCATTTTAACCTTTTCTTTTACTCTACAACTATTATTAGAAATGTTTAAATATTTATCTTTAAACTTTATATTTTTATATATATTAAAATGAATACAGTATTTTTCATCTTCAAAATCTTCTTTATTAAAGATAAATTTTCTAAGCTTAACTTTCATCTTTTTACCTTTGATATTTTTATTCATTTATATAATATGCAAAGTCTTTTATCTATGTACAAAAAAAAACTAAACCGCACAAAATCTGTGCGGTTTAGTTCTAACTTAATCGGAGTTAACTTAAACGTAAATATATTTTATTTAACTAGCCCTTTAAAAACTAAATCCCTAACTTTTCTTTAATAGCATTTGTTTTTCGATAAAACACTATATTAAAACATACCACTATCCAAAACATGTTTTAATTAATTCTAGGATTTTATATTATGATAACTAAAGCCCTAAATAGTTATCTATAAAATAATGAAATTATAAATACTAAGATGGATTTATTTTTATAGTTAAAAACATATTTACATATGTACCGTTCTTTATTTCTTTTATCATATGCGAATTATTATATTTAACATACCTTTTGTAAGAACGTTCCTTACATTAATATTTTACAAAAGAATTAGAGTTATGTGGGCTCAATTAATAACTCTTTAAAGGTTAAAAATTGATTTTTTATATTTGATTTTTTGAATTTTTCTTTGAAGAGATTCCATATCTCTTTCGTTTAAAAAGGATCTTATATATAATATTTTATCTATATCTATATCTTCTTTTATTATATTTGTTACTAATATATCGTAATCTTTACTGTCGTCTACAAACTCTAAAAGGTACTTTTCTTTAAGATGATCGTTTATTTTATTTTCTATTATTTTGTTATACATTATGCTACTATCCATAACTACTGATATTTTGATAGTTTCTTCGTATTTTCTAACATCTAAGTATCTGTTGCACAAAAGTGCATATCTTCTAGTTAAAAAATCTTTACTATCAAAGATATAATTAAATTCTCCCTCACTTAGTTCCTTTAAAAACTCTAAAAACACCTTATTGAATCTTGGAAATCTTTCTTTTAATTCATCTTTATAAGAATAAAATTCTAATAGTTTAAAGTTATCTTTATAAAACAAAGCACTAGAATGATATATTATTAAATACTTATATAATTCCTTTAGGTCATCTCTAGTAAAGGTGTAATTAAACTTATCTTGAAAAGTTTCTATCCAAAACTCTGTTGCTTTAAAGATTCTAGTTTTATTTTCCTTGTGGAACTTTTCTATGTTTTCCCACTCTTTAAAATCTTCTTTTATCCCCGGAATAAGTAAAAGATTTATAGATAACATTATAATTTCATCTTCGTTAAAATCGTCGTTATTTTTCTTGCAAACTTCTTTTATATCATCAGTATAGACTTCAAAATTTTCATAGTTTTTAAGAGTATTTTTTAAATCATCTTCTAATTTTAAGGTATGACCTTTACTTATTCTAGTAGATGCAATGACATAAAGATAGATAAACTGCTCCTTTGTTATATGAGTAAAATTTATATCTAATCTTTCTTTTAGTAATTCTACTGACTCTAAAAGTTTTTCTTTATTGAAGTTTTTAAAAGGCCAAAAGCTACCTCTAAATATACTCCAATAAAAGCTAAAGAAAAAATATCTTACGTTTATTTCTTCCCCTACTAAAATTCTACTATGAGGTTTGTATTTTATTTTGCATTTCCCATATATTTTTTTAAGCTTAGTTATCTTTCTTTTAGTAGATGAAACACTTATAAAATTATCTTCTGAAAATTTTTCTATCCTAGGCAAATCTTCAAAAAACAAACCATCTATCATTTTAAATGCTGAAGACTCAGTAATTATTTGTTTGTAGATAATTTGAAGATTAAAAGAGTCACTTTTAAAATATTCTATCTTTTTCTTATTGATTTTTATATAAATATCTTCTTTAGAATAATTACTTTCTAGTCTATTAATTAAACTAAATAAATATTTTTTTATAGTATTTTTTGATTTTCCAGTTTTCAAACAAATATCAGACAAAGATAATAGTTCTAATGTATTATCTAATATTTCTAATATCTCTATTTCTGTATTTTCCCCATTATCAAACCAAATCGTCATTTATATCTCCTGTTTTATTATATTTAAATATATCTTTAAATTCTCTTTTAAGTTCACTACAGGCTTTATCTCCCGTGCAGTGAGATAATCTTAATACTTTTATATTTTGCTTTTTTAAGTATTTTATAGTTTCTAAAATTCTAATTTTAGAAGCCTTTACTAAATGGCTTCCTCCAAAGACTGCAAAAATCTCTTTATTAGTTATTCTTTTTACAGATTCAATTATGTTTGTAATTCCAATATGCGCGCAACCTAAAACTAAGATAATCCCCTTATCTGTATCTATTCCAAGTGCTACTTCATCTTTAAAATCATCTTTTATAAAATCATTATCTTTTTTTAAATAAAAGCAATCTTCAATCTTCTCAAAGTCATTAAAGACTTTAAAGTTTTTAAACAAATAAATTTTATCACTTATCTTTTTAAAATCTTCTTTTATAAATTCTATATTTATATTATTCTCAAAAACAAAATCTCTATCAAAAGAATTACCATTAAACTTAAAGCCGTCATCTAACTTTTTATATTTTTTTAAAAAGAATTCTTCTGAAACTAATAACTTAGTTTTAGAGTTTAAGCTTTTAACTAATCTTTTAAAGCCTCCGCTATGGTCGTAATGCCCGTGGCTTAATATAACATAATCCAAATTTTTAAGGTCTATATTTAAATCTTTAGAGTTATCTAAGAAGTCTCCTGACTTTCCTGTATCAAATAATATTTTTTCTCCGTAAGCCTCAATAAGAATTGATAATCCATGCTCATTTTTTAATTTGTTATAATTATCTTCTTTGTTTTCTATTAAAGTAGTTATTTTTATCTTCAAAAACAAACACTTCCTTAATCTTTATTATTTTTTAATTATAACATCAAAATATTATATTTTCTAAAAACTAAGCCTTAAAAATAGTTAAAAGGACTTAAGTTAAATTCTTAAGTCCTTTCTTATTACATTTTTAATTTTTTAAGTTCTTTTAAGAGCGCTTCGTATTCTCTTTCGTATTGAATCTTTTTATTTATATCTTTTTCTACTGATATAAAAGATATAGTTTTTGAAATATTATTTTCTAAAAGCATTATTTTTTCTTTTAATTTTATATCTTCTTTAGGTTTCTTATTTTTACTTTCTAAAAATTCTTCTAAGTTTCCATTAAAAGATATAATCTTTTTATCTTTAATCTCTAAAAAATAATCACATAAATTATTTATAAAAGTTCTATCGTGAGAAACTATAAGCATAGTTTTATTTGAACTTTTTAAAGCTTTTTCAAGAGCGCTAAGTGTTTTTATATCTAAGTAGTTTGTAGGTTCATCTAAAACTAAAAAGTTATTATCTTCTAGTATTATTTTTAAAAGTGCTACCTTTACCTTTTCTCCTCCACTTAAAACTTTAATAGGCTTTATTATATCATCTCTTCTAAAGCCAAAAAGACTTAAGTTTATCCTTATAAAGGTTTCGTCAAAAGAAGATGTTTCTTTTATATTTTCTAAAATAGTTTTATCTTCTTTTAAGATTTTTCTATCTTGATCAAAGTAACCTATTTTAACTTTAGGATTGACTTTAATATTTTGATTTCTTCCTTTTAATATTTCTTTTATTAAAGTTGTCTTACCCTCTCCGTTTTCTCCAAGTAATGCTATCTTTTTAGATTTTTTTATTTTAAAGGAAGCATCTTTTAAAATCACCTTATCTTTAAATTCTATATTTAAATTATTTATATCTATTAAGTTTTTACTAATTATCTCTAAGCCTTCTCTTATATTAATTTTAATTTCTTTATCCTCTTTTGGCTTTTCTACTTTTTCTAGCTTTTCTATTCTACTTTGGATAGCTTTAGCATTTTGATCTAAGTTCTTTTTACCTCTTTGGCCTCCCATCTTATGAAGCCTTGCTTCTGAGTTTCCCATTCTTTTAGGAGTTTTTCTTATTCTATCACTTTTTTCTGCCTTTTTAATCTTAACTTTTTCTAATCTGTTTTTTTCTTTTATAAAAGAATCGTATTTTCTTTCTTTATTTTTATTTTCCTCATCTTTTAATCTTAAATAAGTGTTGTAGTTTCCATCATACACTTTAAGTTTTGAAGAATTAATTTCTATTATTTTAGTGCAAACTGAATTTAAAAACTCCCTATCGTGGGAAACTAAAAGTATAGCACCTTTAAATTCTTTAAATCGCCTTTCTAAAGATTCAATACTTTTTCTATCAAGGTTTGCTGTAGGTTCGTCTGCAATTATTAATTTCTTTTTATCTCTTAAAGCTTCTCTTGTTCTTAGTTTAACCTTTTCTCCTCCTGATAGATTTTTATTTAAATCATTAAAGTTTTCATCTTGAGTTATATATGAATAGCTATCAGTTAAAAAGACTTTACCAAAGTCTTTTTCTACTTCACCTATTAAAATTTTTAAAAGAGTAGTCTTTCCTGCACCGTTTTCTCCCACTAACCCGATTTTTTCCTCTTCAAACATAGAAAACTTTTCTATATCTAAAACTAATCTGTCTTTATAATATTTTTTTAATTTATCTATATTAATTAATTCCATAAAAAATAGTCCCTCCTTAGATGCACTTAGACAAATGGAGAGACTTATTTTAGGCAAGCTAAATAAAAGTAAAGAAATAATTTACTCTCCGAAGTCTAAGCATTACAAATAAACCTATAAATATAGGCTTTAAAAAATTTATAATACTAAAATCTAAAAAGTAAATTATATTCTCATCGCTTTCTCTTCTAAACCTGCCCTTTCTTTCTTACTCTTATATATTCTCATTATAGCAGAAGAAATAAAAAAAGTGTAAAAGAACAAATTTTGTCCTTTTACACTTTAGTTTCTTAACTTAATTTTTCGATATAGTTAAGATTTAGATATATGTGATTTATGAAAACTAATAACCTTTCGTATAGAGGATGAACCTTTTCTCCAAATTTAAGTTCTAAAGCTTCTCCGACTTCTCTTACAGTTTTGTTTTTGTTAAGTTCTAAAAACACTGTACTTCCAAAGTCATCTAGCTTTGTTTTTTTGTATTTAGGAATCTTAAATTTTAATTTCCTAAAGAATTTTTGGATCTTGTGGTCTTGAATCTCTAAAATAGTTACTATCCCGCTTTCATCAACTTCAAATTCTATTTTAGGTGAAATTTTAAATCGCATATCTAAAAGTTCATCATTATCCATTATTCTTCACCTTAGATTTAATAATAGGTACTATTGTTGCTACAAATAATACTACTAATAGTATCGCAGCCATACCGTTACTTGCTAAGAATCCTGTAGGATTTCCTGGAGTGATTATTCCTGTAACTTGTAGAACTATTCCGATAAGTCCTATGATAGAACCTCCAGCAACAAGTCCTGATGATAAACTGATTCCGTTTGAAACTTTAACTTCTTTTTCTTTTTCATCTTTGCACATTTTTTCAACGATAACACGGATTAATGCACCAACTAAGATTATAGAAGTTGTTGATATTGGTAAGTAGAAACCTATAGCTATTGTCATTATTGGTAAGTTTAATAAGAATAAAACTAAAGCCATAACAACACCTACGATAATCATAGGCCAAGGTAAGTTTCCTTCCATAATACCAGAAGTTAAAGTAGCCATTAAGTTAGCTTGAGGTAATGCAAATTGTGCATCAGCACCAGTAACTGCAAGTTGGCTTGAAAGAACCATTATAGTTCCTGTAACTACAACTACACCTACGATACTAGCTAACATAAATGAGTTTTGCATATCTCTTTTACTTCCACCTATGATGTAAGTAACTTTTTGAGATTGGCTGTAACCTCCAGCTACAGAGATTGCAACTACCATAAATGCTGCAAATAAAAGTAAAGATTTATTATCAGCTTTTCCAGTCCATCCCATAACAACGAATACTAAAGTTAAAATAACTAGTGAAGCTATAGTCATACCTGAAACAGGAAGATTTGAAGTACCGATAGTACCTGTTAAACGTCCTGCAACTATAACAAATAGTAATGATAATATTAGTGTAACTACTGTACCTGTGATTGCCATAGCTATGCTATTTGAAATCATAAATCCAGCTACGAATGCTATAACAGCACCTAATAAAAGTATTATCATTGAACCGCTATTTTTTTCAGCGCCTTCTTCAGTTATGTTTTTAGCATTTAAAGTTTCTCTAATTGAAACGATGATAGTTGGTATAAGTTTTATAGCTCCGATTATACCTCCGCAAAGCATCATTCCAGCACCTATGTATTTAACATAACTTCCTGAAATAGTGTTTACATCCATTTGGTTTATGAATACTGATGCATCATTCCAAGAGTGAGCAGTTTTTTCTGCCATATCAGTAAAATATCCGATTAATGGTGCTATACCAAAGTTTGATAATAAAGAACCTGCAAACATTGTAAGAGATACTTCAAGTCCTACTATAAATCCAATTCCTAGTAAAAGTGGGTTAACTTCTGTTGAAAACTTCCACTTATAAAACTTGCTTCCTACGAAGTTTATAGTGTTATTTATTACGTTTAAGAATGATCCTGTTAAAACGTTAATTATTCCACTTATAGCAAATCCGATTCCCATAAATTTAATAGAATCTTCGCTTCCCTCTGATGCTACTAATGTTTCTGAAATCGCCATTGATTCTGGATACATTAAAACACCGTGCTCTTCTACTATTAAGTAGTTATAAACTAGTGATAAACATCCTATACCAAATAAAACTCCTCCGACACCTACAACTAATCCTTCTACGAAAGTTATGTCACTTCCAATAAGGATAATAGCTGGTAGTACGAAAATCATTCCACTTGCTATTGATTCTCCTCCACTTGCCATACCTTGTGTAATATTTTTTCCAAGGATACCCTTGCTCTTTGCAAAAATCCCAACAAATACCGAACCTATTATTGCCCCTGGTATACCAGCTGCAACAGTTAACCCTGATTTCATTCCAGAATACGCTGTTGATGCTGCAAATACAGCAGCTAAAATTATACCGATAATTAATACAGGTGCATTTACCCCTTTCTTTGACTTACCAGTAAAGTAAGGAACGTACTCTTTTCCGTGTACTCCACCGTAAGCTTCCTTAGATAACTTCTTTTTCATACACCTACCCTCTCCTTTCGTTCTAAAGTGATGAATAATATTCACACCACTAAACATTTAATGTATTATTATAAAACACCAAAAAATCACACAAAACATTTACTTAAGAGAATTTTTTAGTATTTAATAAACTGTTCAAAATAACGATTTATTAATATTTTTATCGAATTTTGTCGATTAATTAGTAGCAGTCCGCCACAGGTTAACGAATTATTTATTATGTGTTTATTTTTTGCTAAACTCTTTTTTCTAATAACTAATATATTACCATTTAAATTACAAAAAATCTATAATAATTTTTTATAATAATCTGTATAAATATAATTTAATGTTATCTTATCGAAGTTTTAACATCTACTTAATAATTTTTATGCTTAATATTATACCAAAAGTTTGTTATAGGATAAACAATCTTACTTTTTATAAATTAACCCTCTAGATACTATAATTCCACATAAAATTAGCTATATTCATATTTTTTAATATATTTTTAGATAAAATAATAAAAAAATAATAGGACTTTTACCGTCCTATTATCAATTTGATATATTTATTATTATTTGATTCTTATAACCTCTACCTTATAACCATCAGGGTCTGTAACAAAATAATAATCCTTTGGTTTTCCAGGTAAGCCTTTTAATTCTGTAACTTCGTAGCCTAAGTTTTTATGTCTTTCATGCGTAAGTTCTACGTCTTCAACACCTATAGCTATGTGACTAAATCCATTACCTAATTCGTAAGGCTTTTCTACGTCGTAATTGTAAGTTAATTCGATTTCGTAGCCTCCCTCTTCGTTTGAAAGATAAACTAAAGAAAATTTATAATCTTCGTAATCCACTCTCTTAGTTTCGACTAATCCTAAAGCATCCTTATAAAACTTAAGTGAATCTTCTAAATCCTTAACTCTAATACAAGTGTGTAACATTTTAATGCTCATACATTCAGCTCCCTTTTAAATAAAATTTTTGTTTCTTTAATTATAATTCATTTAGTAGTTCATCGACTACATTTGAATTATTAATTTCTTCTTTTACTTCAAGTGCTTTATTAATAATTAAAGGTTTAGGTGCACTTATTCCTTTAATTATAACGCCTAGTGCAAATAAGCTTATAGTAAAGAAAATAAAAGGTCCTACAGCTGTTATAAAGTAATTTATAACGTCTATTATATTTTTACTTACGTCATAACCTTGAAGAGTTAGACCTTTTATATATTTATAGGAAGAATATAAATTAAATACTGTAAAGACACCCATTAAAAACGAAGAAAGGTTCATAAAAATCACTATTTTTTTATTATTTTTCATATTATTAAATCCTCCAAAACTTAAGCTTTTTTATTTTTAATAAATAATAGTTTTCCTGATTTTAAGCCCCAAATCTCGTCTATATAAGTGCATACTCTCTTTGAGTGGGTTACTATTATTACGCATTTATTTTTTTCGTGTGCTAAAGAAACTAAGATATCCATAATCTTTTCTTCAGTTTCGCTATCTAAGTTTCCTGTAGGTTCGTCTGCAATTATTATATCGGGGTTATGAGATAGCGCTCTTGCTATACCGACTCTTTGCTGCTCTCCACCTGAAAGATTTAAAATTTTTCTGTTTGCTTTAACTATATCTATTCCTACATCATCTAATAACTTATAAGCTAAATCTTCTTTATTTTTCTCTTTTACAGAACTTATATTCATAGATAAAAGAATATTTTCTTTTGCAGTTAAATTTAATAAAAGATTAAACCCTTGAAATATAACTCCTATATCTTTTGCTCTATATAAATCTCTATCTCTATCTTTTAAATTTATTCCTTTATATAAAACCTCTCCACTTTTACAAACATCTAATCCAGAAATTAGAGATAGAAGTGTACTCTTCCCAGCCCCTGAACTTCCGATTATTCCATAAACTTTTCCTTTTTCAAAATTAACATTCACATTATTAAATACGTCTTTATTCGATCCTTCATATCTATAACTTACATCTTTTAAACTCAATAAACTCATAATCTTAATTCCTTTCTGTTAATATCTTTCTTGGTTCGTATCTATTAATATATAAAATCCCTATAATAACTGATATAAGCCCTAGAAGAATTGCAATCCCTCCTATAGCTAATATAGAATTTAAGCTTAAGCTTGCATTTATTGATTCTATAGGTTTTACAGGATCTACAGAACCTACACTTACCATCATTCCAGATAAGCTATCATTTTGTGCTTCTAGCTGACCTTTTAAAAGCATATTTGAAACTGGTCCTGATGCAAAGCTTCCTATGCTTACTCCTATAACTAAAGATATTAGTATTAAAGATATCGTTTCAAAAACTAACCCTAAAGCTACTTTATTTTTCTTCATTCCCATAGCTCTTAACACTCCGATTTCGTACTTTCTTTCACGTATGCTAAGAATTGAAATTAAAATAAGTATGCTTCCTCCGAAAGCTAAAACTAAAATCATAAATATATTAGATATTTTTTTAAGTCCTTCTATAGGTTTTACTATATTGTTGTAACTTTGAACATCTGTAGATACATCATATAAGTTACTTAATCCTTTTTCGTGAGCTTCCTTATTAAAAGCTTCTAAATCGTCTGGATTATTTAAAAAGTATTTAGCTTCTATATTTACAGGTTCCATTTTAGATTTTGATTCTTTGTTATAATTTTTAAGTGTATCGAAAGTTGTTATAATCTCATTTTTTCTATTTAACATAGGGTGTTTAAAACCTAAGTTTTGCGGAGTATTTGAATCAAAATAAATCCCTGATATAGTTAATTCAAGAGGCTTATATTTATTTGGGTCTTCAGGGTTTTGAATCTTTATTTTATCCCCAACTTTTAATTTGTTTAGTTTTGCAAAATCTTCACTAACTATAGCTTCTCCTGACTTTTCTGGCATTTTACCTTCTGTTAATTTTCTTTTTCCGTTATTAAACTCTTCAGCCCCTTCTTTACTTAAACCACCTAAAACGTTAAGGTTTGGAGTCTTTGCATTTTTTAACTCTTCTCCACCAGCTATCATACTTGCAGCTGTCATACCGTTACTTTGTTTTTTGCTTTCCTCTTCATCTAAAGCTTTAAATTTACTGCTATAACCTCCAAAGTTTGAAGTAAATATAGTCTCTTTAAGATATTTTGATTTAGAAATATCTGTTTTTATATCAGTTTTAATTCCTTTGTAAAGTTCTTCCATATCACCTTTTTCAGATAATTCTTTTACCTTTTCTTGGTTTGGCTGAATAAATACTTCAGAGCCATAACTGTTTTTATATCCTTTTATTATTTCGTTTGAGGTAGTATTTATAATAATAGATACAGCTGTACAAGATAATGTAGCTATCATTATTATTAAAAGAAGTACATTCCTTCCTTTATTTCTTATTAAATTTTTAAGCGAATTTTTTAAGATATACATTTAGACACTCTCCTTTTCCTCTTAGTATAGGGTCATTATATTAAATAAACTGTTTACTGAGTGTTAACCCTAACCTTGAAATTCAGAAAAAGATAAGTAAAAACAAGAACCCTTATCTATTTCGCTATCAACAACTACTATTCCGTTACACAAATCACAGACGTGAGAAACTAAACTAAGCCCTATCCCGTACCCGTCTTTATTTAAACTATTTATCCTATATTTATCATTAAAAATTTTTTCAATAGATTTTTTATCCATCCCAATACCTTTATCTTTTACTTCGATTATTACGCTTTTATTTATATTTTTAACTGAAACATTTATTAAGCTTCCTCTTCCGTATTTAATAGAATTAGTTACAAGATTCGTAACTGCGCGATATATCCACCTTTCTTTTCCGAGGATTGTTGTGCTTTTTTCAAAATCAAAATCAAATTCTATATTTTTATAAGTTTTTCTATAGGTGTCACAAACATTTGCGCAAACTAAAGAAACATCAACTTCTGTCATTTTTTCGTCCTCTTTTGAATCGCTTAAAGTTAAAATATCATCTATACTGTCTGTAATATCATCTAAAAGTTTAATATATTCGTCGCTTCCATCAATCTCTAAATTAGTCCTAAGAACAGAAATCGCGTTTTTTTGTTCGTGAGACAAATAAGAATTTAACCTCTTATAATCTTCTAAGTTCTCTTTAAATTGTTCCTTTATGTTTTCGTAGGCTAAGCCAAAGGATTTACTAACTGAATAAGGGTCAAACCCCTCCTCTAAAGTATTTAAATTTTCTACGATTTCTTTTATTTCACTGTTATGTAATCTAATTAAAAATACCCAAAGTAAAAAAGATGATAAAATAAGTATTAAAAAAAATATTGAAACTACCAAAAGGATATCTTTAAACCCACTTGATAAATAAGCCTTCCCTATATCTTTAAGTTCAACCATATTACTACTATAGATAGTTCCGCTTGGAATAGTTTGAATCTTTGCAGTAATAACAGATTCTTTACTAAAAGTAACAGCAGGTTCAGTTTCACTTCCTACTACATTATTTACAATAAAAGCTTTTCTGTTGTTTCCTAAATAATTATCAGAAGCATTTTTAAAAGAACCTTTAACAAAGAATACTCCCATTCCGAGGATTAGCGCTAAAACTAAAGAATATATAATTATGATAATTCCACTTTTTAAATTTATTCTAGGCATAGATAATACCCCTTTCCTCTAATATTTATTAAAATATCTTTTCCGTGTGCTTTTTTAAGTTTATTTTTAAGCCTTGATAAGTGAACTCTAAGAACAGATGAAAAAGGGTCAAAACTTTCATCATAAACGTGTTCTACTATTTCTTCACTTGAAACTACAGCAGGGTGTTTAAGGCAAATATACTCTAAAATATCAAATTCCTTTATCGCTAAATTAACTTCCCTTTCCCCTATAGTTACAGTTCTATTTATAGGATTAACTTTTAAATCACCTATTTTTATAATAGGGTTTGTTCTTCCGTGAAATCTTCTAATAACTGCGTGAATCCTAGCTCTAACTTCTAATAATTCAAAAGGTTTAGTTATATAATCGTCTGCACCGTTATCAAGTCCTATAGCTAAATCTGCTATTTTATCTCTAGCTGTAATTATTATTATTGGAATATTTAATGATTTTTCGCGAAGTCTTCTTAAAACTTCAATCCCGTCTATATCAGGAAGATTCAAATCTAAAAGTATAGCATCATATTCGTTTATTGTTGCCTTTTCTTCTCCATCGATTCCAAGGTTTGAAACATCTACTTTAAAGTTTTCTGATTCTAATCCTTTTTTCATAGACTCTGCAAGGCTTATATTATCTTCTATAATTAATAATCTCATATAAAATTCTCCTTAAAATCCTTAAATAATTTTTTTAGTATACCATATTTAATGTTTATCTAAAGTTAACTACTTCCATATTAATATAATTCCCATAATCTTTTATTAGTAAAATATTAATTAAAAATAAAAATGCCCTACTACTTTAAAGGTAGTAAGACATTTATAATCTTAAGCTTCTATAGAAATATGAGAGAATGTTTTAAAATCAAACAGCCCTGTATCTGTTAATTTTATTTCTGGAATAACAGGAAGAGTTAAAAATGATAAAGTTAAAAACGGGTCAAACTCCTCCTTAAAACCTATATCTTTTAAAGCTTCGTTTAAAGAATCTAACTCTTTTAAAACTTCTTTGTATTCTTTATTTGAAAGAAGCCCTCCTATAGGAAGTGGCAGTTTAGAGATTACTTTTCCGCGATTTACTATAGCTATCCCGCCATTCATCTTTTCTAGTTCTAAGGCTGCAAGAATCATATCTTTATCGTTAGTTCCAACTGTTACTATATTATGAGAATCGTGAGCTACAGAAGTTGCTATAGCACCTTTACTAAACTTAAAGCCTTTAACTATTCCAAGCCCTATATTACCAGTTTTATGATGCCTTTCTATTACTGCCATCTTTAGTTGATCTTTTAAAACAGAAGTAATAAATTCTAAATCCTTTAAATCTACTTTTTCTTTTCTCTTATAAGTTATTAGACTGTTTGGCTCAATCTCTATAATATTACAGATATCTGATTTTAGGTTTATCTTTAAAGAATCATCATTTAATTTTTCCATATTGATTTTAGGAAGATTTTCTTCTAAAACTTTTATATTATCTCTTTCTTTTAAAGATTCTTCTTTGAATTTTCCATCAGATACAAAGCACTTTCCGTCTTTAATTACTGTATCTATTTTAACCTTTTCTAAATCATCTAAAATAACAAGATTTGCTTTATATCCTGGCGCTATCGCTCCATACCCTTTAAGATTAAAAAACTCAGCTGCATTTAAAGTTACCATTTGAATTGCAGTTATTGGATTTAATCCACATTCTATTGCAAGTTTTACGTTATAATCCACACTTCCTTCACGGATTAGATCATCTGGAAGTTTATCGTCAGTAACTAAAACGCATCTTCTAGAATTAAACTCATCTACAACCCCTATAAGTTTTTTAAGTTCCTTAGCTGCAGTCCCTTCTCTTATCATAAGATACATCCCAAGGTCTAATCTTTCTTTTGCTTCTTTTTCGTTTGCACACTCGTGGTCTGCATAAATTCCAGCTGTAATATAAACATTTAATTCTTCTTTAGTTAGTCCTGTTGCGTGTCCGTCTATTATTTTGTTATTGCTTTTAGCGTCTAATATTTTTTGAAGCATGTCTTCTTTTAAGCCATATATAGCTGAAAAGTCCATAAATTCAGCAAGTCCAAGAACTTTATCATTTTTATAAAACTCTCTTAAATCTTCTGAGTAAAGCTTAAATCCGCTATTTTCAAACTCAGTTGAAGGAACACAAGAAGGTAACATAACAAAAACATCTACAGTTAAATCTTTAGACGCTTCAAGGATGTATTCAATCCCTTTTTTCCCTGAAACATTAGAAATTTCGTGAGGGTCTGCCATAACTGTAGTTACCCCGTGAGAAATTAAAACTTTAGATAACTCTTTTGGAGTAAGCATAGTACTTTCAATATGCATATGTGCATCTATAAACCCAGGGGCTATAACCTTCCCCTTTGCATCTATTACATTTTCACCATCATACTCTCCAATCCCAGCTATAATTCCATCAGAAATCGCTATATCTCCTTTTTTTATCTCCCCTGTAAATACGTTTAAAACCTTACCATTTTTAATTACAGTGTCTGCCTTTCTAGCCTTTTTAGCTACCTCTATTCTTTTTTTTAATAAACTCATATCATTTTTCATAAAGCAAAGCTCCTTTTATAATTATTCTAATAATTTATAAAAAAATATAACAAAAAATCCTGATTACAAAGAAAAGAGACGCACCAATTTTCTTTGTAATCAGGATTTTACGGTTCCTGGTAGAAACCCTCAAACCATATTCTTGAGGTTATACAAATAATTTTTTTATTAAATTTTTACTAATTATAACTTACTATTTGATATATTGTCAATAAATCTTCTTAATAGATACCCTCTTTTTTTATTATATGAATAAAAAAATATAAATTTCCATCTTTAAATATAATTTAATTATTACCTCGGAAATGCTCCGTTATTTATATAAATCCACCTTCCATTTTAATTCTAATGGATAAATATCAGCTATTTGTACATACTAATCTTGTACAAATTTTAATAAGGAGGGATATTTATGGCAAAAGATAGTCAAGTAGATAAAAAAGATTCTAGAATGGCAAAATGTAATTTTCAAACTCCTTTAACAGAAGAAGGACATAACCATAACCCTAACAGAAAACATAAATCAATAAAATCTGAAGGGGTTTCAAGCGAACATTTTAATAGATTCGGAAACTAAAAAAATGTTGCACATTTCTGTGCAACATTTTTTAAATTTCAAAATCTTTTAGATTATCATCCATCTCACGAGTTAAAGTATTAAGCACTTCTGAAGAAGTAAATACTTGTTCGCTTGCAGAACTTAACTCTTCTGCTGAAGCTGATATTTCTTCTGTAGTTGCTGATATCTCTTCTGATATTGCAGAAATACTATCAACATCTTCAACTATTTCATTCTTACTCTCGTTTATAAGTCTAAACTCGTTTGTTATACTTTCTATTAAAGGCATAATATTATCAACTGAATTTAATATATCCTCAAATGACTTAATAGCTTCATCTACCACTTTGCTTTGATTTTCTAAATCAGAAGTCATAGAGTCTGATTCATTTACTAAATTATCAGTATTAGAAATTATCATCGCTACAGTTCCAAAAATTTCTTCTGTTGAGTTTTTACTCATTTCTGCAAGTTTTCTTATCTCTTCTGCTACAACTGCAAATCCTTTTCCAGCTTCCCCAGCTCTTGCAGCCTCTATAGCTGCGTTTAGTGCTAAAAGGTTCGTTTGTTCTGAAATGCTTGTAATTAAATTTGTCATATCATTAACTTTTTTAATCATCATAGTAGTATTATTTAAAGAATCACTAAAGACTTCAAAATTATTATTAAATGCTTTTATGTTTACAGTTAATTTTTCTATTTCTGAATTACCAATTTGTGCTTTAGATTTTATCTCTACGCTCTTTTGATTTACATTTTTAAAATCAACTGAAATCTTATCTATATCAGTACCAAAATCAGATACCTTAGATGCTATATTAGTAAGAGTTTCGGCTTGACTACTAGTTCCTTCTGCAACATCTGAAATAGCTTGCGCTATCCCTCCTGTTATATCGGATAAATCTCCTGAAACTTTTTCAAGGTCTCTTGACCTGTTTCCTATAACGTTAGAATTATCTTGTATTGTCATTATCATATTTGATATATCTTCTGAAGTTTTTGAAAGGGCGTTTGCCATTTCTCCGATTTCTGAATTATCTTTTATGATTTTATCGCTTAAATCTACTTTAAATATTCCTTTTGAGAATTTTAATAAATTATCATTAACTTCTCTTATAGATGTAGAAATTTTAGATGCGATATAAATTATTAAAATGATTAATGCAACTAAAATAACTAAACTTATAGAAATAACACTTATTTTTAAGCCGTTTAACTCCCCAAGTACTCTATCACTACTAACAAATACGCAGCTAACCCAATCAGTTCCTTCTATAGGTTTATAAGCAACACTTCTATTTGTTCCTTCATATTCATAGTTTAGTAACCCTTCTTTTTTAGAGACTATTTCTTTATGTGCATTTATAGTAGAAGTTTCGTCACCTTTTATATTTTCCCCTGTAACAAAATTAGCTTTATTTTTTACTAAATTTTCATCAGGGTGTGCAATTATAGTTCCATTTCCATTTAGAATAAACATTCCGCCATCTTCTAATACTTTAATCTTAGTTACAATATTTGAAAAATGACTAACTTCATAAGAGCCTATAAGAACTCCAGTTACTTTTTTATTTCCATCATATATCGGAACTGATACATAAATTACTTCTGCACCATCAGTTCTACTAACTAAAGGATCTGTTATAGAATTTTTCCCGCTAAGTGATTCTTTATAGTAGTCTCTATCCTTTACTGATACTTTTACATTATCCATAGTAAGAGCATCACCTTTAGTATCTGCTATAGTTACTCTTTTTAAGCCGTTTACTTTTGCATAATTCCTTAAAGTTTCTAATATAAGTTTTGTATCTTTTCCTCTTAAAACTGGATTCGATGCTAAAGATTCTAATGATCTTTGACTATCACTTATAACACTTTCTATTTCACCAGTTGCTAAAATTGATATCTCTTTTAGTAGTGAATCTGTAGTATTTACTAATCCATTTTTAGCAAATAAGAAATTTAATATACCTCCAACAATTAATGAAACTATTAAAACAGGTATAACTATAATTAACATATGTTTTTTTATACTCGATTTTCTCTTTGCATTAGTTTTTCTCAAATTCATATTTTTCTCCTCATTTTAAAATTTATTTGTTAATTATCGAGTACATTTTTGATTTTATTAATAAAATATTAGAATTACCGGCTTCTTTTTATTGGATTTTGTATTTTTTTGTATATTTATAATTTATTTAATTTTTAAATAAAATCCTCACTTCTTTTTTAAAGTGAGGATAATAAATATATATTTTTTAAATAAATTTTATATATTTCTTCCAGTAAAGAATCCTTCGTAAGTTTCAGCGATTTTCTCCCAAGTTTTCTTATCAACTACTCCAGTTTGAGGTAGTGCAAAATTCTTTTGAAGGATTAAAACATTTTCCTTAGTAGCTTTATCAAATAAATTATCTGTATCTAAAATCCTTATCTTAAATCCATTTTTAGAAAGTACGTTCATATACTCTTTCAAAACTGAAACAAATGCGTTATCGTCTCCAAGCTTTAAATCTTCTCCCGGGAAAGGCAGAAGTATACTTGATGTATTTATATTTCTACCTGAATCTAAGTTTAAATAAACTAAAACTATATTTCTCCAAGTATTTATATCTACCCTTCCAGTTTTATTTAAACCGAAAACTTCTTGAAATTTTAAAACTACGTTTTGAGTTCTTCCTTCGTAGATTCCATCAACATTTATCTCTGGAATCTCTTTATACTTTTCTGATATTTTTAAAAGCATAGTTTGAAGCCTTCTAACGTCTCTATTAGAAATTCCTTTTCTTAAAACATATCCTGGATAATTAGTTAAATCCTCTACTGAATAAACTCTATCTAAATTAAAATAAACATCATAAACACTTTTAAAAAGTTTAGAGTCTATTTTTTCATCTTTAGGTAATTTAAATTCTTTTATAAATTCTAAAATAGTTTCTTTTGTGTCTTTATCATAAATTCCGTTTATAGGGTTAATCTTTAGTCCGTACGCGTCAGAAACTTCTCTTAAATAATACTGAAATTCTTTAACTTTACTACTAGCTTCTCCAAACTCTATAGGAGTTTTTGGAGGTACTCCGTTAAAGTCAGCATATTTTAAATCGTCGATATATATAGAACTTACTGGCTCTTGATCTAATTCTCCTAATTTAGTAACTGCTGTATAGATTGCAGATAATTTATACCAAGTAGCCCTTCCTACTATCCCATCAACAACTAAATTAAAAACTCTTTGGAAAGTCTTAACGGAATTCTCAGTTTGCCTTCCAAAAATCCCATCTACAGGATTAACCTTTGGAATTGCAGGGTAGTTTCTAGAAACTCTGTTTAATTGCTGCTGAATAATAGTTACGTTAGAATTTCTGCTTCCAACTCTTAAAGCTGACCCAGGGTAAGATTCTACAAGCCCCGCTATAACAGGAGTTCTTTTTAAAATCTTATCAGTTCCATAATAATACTGTAAAATCTCTAAAGCTTTTTTTCCTTGTTTAGCTAAATCAACAGTTCCCCACTGAGATAACCCCTTGCACTTAGAAGTAGTTCCGTTGCAGTACTGAGTAAAATAAGGAGCTACACTATTAACTAAAGAAAAATATTCATTAAAGATACCATCTACTATTTTACTTATGTTTTCAAAAACATTACCACCTCTTACGTAATATTGATCGTAAGCTGTAGAATTAGTTATTTGAAAAGAATATCCTTTATTTCTATACCATTCTGTATATACTCTATTTAAAGCAAAAGTGATTTGAGCGTAGATATTAGCCCTTAAAGATTCTTCAGGCCAAGTTGCATAAATCTCGTGAGAAGCAACGTTTTTAATATAATCAATAAACCTAACAGTAACGTTTTGCGCTGAAGAAGTCGGAGTTCCTAGATGAACTGTTATATATTCTGGGATGTATACCTCCCTTAAAACAAAGGGTTGAAATAAAGTCCCTGTCTTTTGGTCCCTATTTATATTTAATAAAAGCTGGTTTGGAGGGATAACTATCCTGTTTTCAGAAGGGTTAAAAAAGGGCTGAGCTTCCCCCTCTTCTTTTTCGTTTAAAGAAAGATACTGAATAGAAGTAGGTCCGTCAAAAACGCTAACTCCCTCTACAGTTACCCTTTCATACCCTGAAGCCTCAACTGAAATATCATATCTAGCGTAGGGGATTATATCTTTTGGAAGAGGTTCTAAAGACTCTGATTCATCAGGGGTAGAAACAGGGATAACTCCGCTTTTTCCGCTTTGGTCTACGCTTTGCTCGCTCTCATAAACTACTTCTTTAGTAGTAGAATCTGAGATTTTAACTTTCGCACTAGTAACAGGCAATGCATCTTGCGCTGTAGATAACTGTATTAATATATTTCCTTTTCCCATTCTTTACTCCAATTTTATTGTTCCTTTAACAATATATTAATTTAGGAAATCATTTGATACTAAATAAAACTCACGAAAATTACTTCGTGAGTTTTTTATAAATTAATTATTAAAATAATCAGATATGACTTTTGCTGAATTTGATATTACGATATAGTATAACTAACCTCTTCTTTTTGTTTTTCTGAAACTTCTTCCTTTTTATCAGAACAACTAATAACTGAAAATATAATAACAAATAATAACGCTATTAAACTTAATGTTTTTAGACTTTTTAACTTACTCATAACCCTTAATATCTCCTATAATTTCTTTCAAATATATCTAAAAATTAAATTTCAGAAAATCATTATATCACTTTTCTAATCAATAATTCTAGTACTTTTAGGACATACTATAAATAAAGAGGTGATTATTTATGAAAGATACTGATAAAGCCTATATAGCGGGACTTATTGACGGTGAAGGAAGCATAATGCTTCAAAGAATTCATAGGTCAACATACCCTTCTCCTGTAGTTTCAGTTACTTCAACTACAATAGAAATATTACACTATTTAAAAGGTATAATAGGACACGGAACTATAACTAAAAAAACTAATTATAACCCTGAAAAACATAAGGATTGTTATACATATATTTTAACTTACGATAAAGCAATCGATTTACTTAAAGATATTTATCCTTATTTGATTATAAAAATAAAGAAAGAAAGGGCTAAACTTATTATTGATGAATATAAGTCTGTTACCCTTAGAAATGGTCGCTATTCAAAAGAACAATTAGCTCTTAAATTAGATTTTTATAATAGATTTATGAGTATTAAATAATACATATTTCTATCTAAACTCTTTTATATATTAATCAAACATTTATTAAAAATGCTCTAGCTTTAGTTAAATATTCCCTATTTAATACTGTAAGTTTTGTAAATTATATTTTCTCACTATAAGTATTACTATTGTTAATAGCATATACATTCATATATCTCGAATTTGAATATCTAAAAGTCTATTATCATTATTAATTAATAATATCACTATTTAATCCAAACTCAAGATCATTCCGAACTATATTTTCTATATCTATATTAATATACTTATTATCGCCACTTTTGCTTCTAATACTAGCATCACACAGGTAATATATTCTTCCCCAAAACAATGCTTTTTCCCTACTAATTGAGTTCATTTTTTTATTATAACATTCTAGTTTACTCAAATAATAACTATACACTTTCTTATAATTATTACACTCATTCTCATCAAACATTAAGTTATATACATTTTCACTGATTAAATCATTACTTGATTCTTTTCCCTGCAACATAAAAAATTCATTTTCTATATCATATATATCCTTACCTGTTCCACGAATATAATCTTAAAAAAACCAGTCTTCTCGTGTAGAATCTTTTTTTATGTCAATTTTATATTCTTTGCTTTTATTTTTTTTGTCATTAATAAAAAGTTCTACTTTCATGTTAATACTATCTAAACTTTTATACTGATTAGTTTCATAATTTTCATCCATTCCAACAATATTAAATGGAAAATACGGTAAATTAATTTCACATCCTGGATCAATATCTGTGAAAGTTCGCTCTAAAGTTCCATATCCTCCATGACCATATAAATGATCTATCATATTATATTCATATTCTTGATCTATAAAAAAAATATCTGAAAGTTTAACTTTAACTGTTATTTTATCAATAGTTTTGTCCCCATAATTCACTAATGTGATATGCCACTGCCCAGGTTGCGTTATCTCATAGTCTATATGTCCATCATTATCCTGGACTAAGTATAAAGGATCATTTCCATTTTCTTCTTCCCAGAGAGCATAATGTGGAGTTTTAAAATTTATCTCTAATTTTGGTTCTTTTATTGTATATATTATACCAACTGAGCTTACTATTAATGTAATTATAGTAAAAAATACTCCTATAAACGTAATACTATTCATAGAATCAACTAATTTTGATTCTATAGTGGTAACAATACTATTCTTCTTCTTATTATTAAGAACTATGCTACCTACTATAAATATAATAGCAAGTATCCCTAAAACCATTATAATATTTAATGTAAATTTCATGTCTTTCCCCCTATAATGTATATCTTCATCTCCTTAACGTTATTTATTTATGTTTAATTTATTCCTTCTTCTGCCATCATAATTACTTTATCATTAAATACCCTTGCTTTAAATCCTGATAAAACATATTATTCAATATATTTTTATTTCCTTATTACTTTATAAATTGCCATTTGTTTCATCTCTCCAACACCTATCAGCTATAGTAACCTGTCTCTTATTCTTCTCTATAGCAGCAAAATAAATGATTAATCTTTTAATTTATTGTTTTAATACGAACTTTATTTAATACATATATCACTTATACCAAATTTATCTAATCTATATTTTTTATACACAGTTTCATACATGGTAACTATTCCACCATCAACTTTTGAATTTTTTAAAATTCCATAGGTGTAACTAATAACTGTATCAACTGCTTTATCTAATTTTTTATTGTCAACTTGATACAATGTAACAGCAAGTGCTTTTAAGGCTTCTTCTGCACCGTAAACTTCCTCCATTTTTTCTGTAGCCTCATACATCTTCGTTGAATTCTCAAGTTCTGGTATGTAACTAACCAAAAATTGCATACATCTTGACATTCCAGAAGCTCTTATATCACTACTAATTGTTCCATCTATAACTATTTCATTTACTGTTAATAATTCAAAACAATCTTCACATAATGCTATCACTTCATTTAAGTCTAATGTCTTTTTATTTGATGTTAAATAAGCTATTTTTAATCTCTTACCTACTTCACCACATATACTACAAGCAAAATTTTGCCTACTCATTGCTAAAAACCTTAATTGTGGATCAATATTTTGTTGTTTATTAATCCCCCTAATTTCATCTAACTTTAACACAACAACTTTTGGTATTAAGATCATATTATCCTCTTCGTTAGCAGATAATAAATCCTGGTGCATTAATCTCCTTAAAATACTTCTAACATCAATTATTCCTGTAAATTCCATTATTTCTGCTACCATTGGAGAATCAAAATATATAACAAAATATTCACACCCTAATTTACGTATCTCTCCTTTTTCATTTGCTAATTCAATTAGTTTGATTAGCATATTATTCTCTAATCTACAGCATCCTCTTATTACTTGTTTTAACACATCAAATTCTTTAACTATATCCTTATTCCATTTATTTTCCTTTTCCCAATTATTAATCTGTACAAAACTTTCTTGCTTATTAATTATCTCAACATTTTTAAATTTAGTATCTTCTATTCGTTTTTCTTTTAATACTTCTTTTATAATTTTATCTTCACTGGCTTTTATATCAATCATCATAGCAGCTCTTTTTTGCCATTGTTTGTATTCCTTGATAACCAATTCATACTTTTTATTTTGATAATCACATTGTGAACATTTAATTTTATATTGAAATTTTTCTAAAGCATATAAAATTTTTAATTCATTTTGGCATTTAGGGCACTTCGTATCTTCTAACTCATTTTTTATTCCTTCAATCTCACTTATAAATTGTTCTTCTTTTTTTCTTTTTTCTTCTATTAAATTTAACTTTTCTGTTTCTGTTAATAAATCAGACATTCTTAAATTAGCTTTACAATGAATACAAATATATTCAACTTTCTCATTTAACAAACTTATCTGGAATTTAGTTTCTAAACATTCTGGGCAAGCCTTTTCTACTTCATTTATTATTGGATTAATCAACAAATCCCTTATTCTATTGATTTGGATATTATATTTCTTTGAAATTTTCTCCATATCTATTTTATCTAAATAAATTTCATTTAAGAAACAAATATACTTTTCACAAGGATAAGCTTTTATAATATTCGAGAAACTAATATTATTAGGTATATCTAACTCATCTTTAATATTTTTTATTCCATATAAAGGTTCCTCCCAGAACATTTCTGAAAATAGTCTTAAATTATCATCACCATTTTTTATTATGTAATTACTAAAATTCTCATTTTGCAGTATTTCTTTTCTATATTCATTAAAGTATTCATTAATATCTAATTCCTTAAAGTATTCATAACTATTCATATTTGAAATTACCTCCTATAAATTTACCATACATATATTTTACCATTTATGTAATAATACAACAATTAATCTATTTATTTAAAACTAGTGCTTTATTTTTAAATATTATTTATAAAAAAACCCACGATATCTCTATCGTGGATTATATGGTGGAGAAGAGGCGTGACTGTTATTACCATCTACATTATTCAAAGAAAAAAATATGGATTTCTTGAAATATCACTGTTAAACATTTTCTGTAATGCTAACTCGTCTGATATTTAATTATTTTTTTGCAACTAAAAATTTGTTATAATCTAATATTTTATTCAACATCCTTGATATTATATTTCTCTCATTTACTTATATCAATATCTTAAAAACCATATTTATTTTCTCTCTGTTTGAAAGCTTCCTTTCCACCTTCTAATATTTCGCAGACATGTTCTTTTATCCCTATATTGTAAAGAATACCTTCTTCAACTTTTTTTCTAAAACTAAATTCTAATGGACCCGATACATATTCAAACCTATATTTTTTATTTCCTTTGCCGTCTTTTCCTGATTGATTAGCAACAATAATTTCATCTGAATCAGCCAATACTGTTAAATTTGGATTATGTGTTACCATAATTATCTGTCTATCCTTCTTCTTATTTAAAATAAAATTCTTTAATTCATCAGAAATAGTTCTATTATCCAAATTATCCTCAGGTTGATCTATTAATATGGGATACTTTTCAGAACTTAAATGTATTAACAATTTAAGTACTATTAAACCTTGCTTCCCTGGTGACATAACATCAAACTCATCATCATTTTCTAAAATATCGATGGTTAAATCTAAATAATCTTTCACTAAAATATTGATTAAATCTAGATACCCCTTCCCATTTTTATATTTATAATTACCTTCACAAGTGATAGCATTCATCATTGTTTTAGTAACAAATTCCTTATAATTTTCTATATTTAGATTAGTGTCTAGTAATCCTTTTACCTCTACTGAAGTTTTATTTAATACACTTCCTAAATCTTCTTTTAAAATTTCATCTTTTAATTGTAATTCAAATTTAAGAATTAAATTAGACTCCTGTGAAATATATTTGAATTTATCTTGTGTAAGTATACCTATTAATTTTTTATATTCATTTTTTCTAGTAGAAATAAGAGCTTTTACTTCTTCTATTGTTTTTAGTAAATTACTAGCTTTAGATGTTAATAATCTTTCTATTTCTTTTATTTTTTCTTTCTTATTTTTTTCTGTCTCTAAGCTTTTACTAAGCCTTTCTATTTCACTCTTATTTTTAATTTTAATTTCATATTTACTAATATCCTTTTTTAATTTATTGTTACCTTCTACTAATTTAGACAACTCATCCCTCAATAGGGATTCTTTTAAGCTTAACTTAGCTATCTTTTCATAAACAAATATTTTCAGATTACTTATATCACAAAATGCTTCTGTAAATATATTTTCGAAATCATTTCCTAAAATATTTTTTGATGAATTTAATCTATTTTTAAACTCATCTCTTATATTTCTTTCAATAGTTTCTAAATAATTCTTATACTTATGTAACTCTGGTATTATAGTATTTATTCTTGAAATATTAATACTAATTTGACTAGTTATTCTATTATATTCACGTATCTCTTCTATAGACATTTTAGAATCATTAACTAGAGCACCTATAGCTTTGTCAAGTTTAAAGATTTCTTTTTTTATCCCTTCACTATCTCCTATATTAATTTTCTCATTACTTTTACTCTTATACTCTTCTAATACTTTTTCTATTTGATAAACCTTATTGTTTATATCCAAGTTTATTTCATTTAAAGATAACTTTAATTGATCATAAGCTTCCTTTACTTCAACATTTTCCATTAATACTTAGACAACAATATCTTTCAAACTATTATCTTTTTTTTCTGCAAGTTTATTGACAAACATTTGACTAATATATTTTACTTTTCTATTTGGACTTTTGTTAATATTACTTAATTTTGATACTTCGCCATCCTTCCAATAAACCTCAAAATCATAGTTATATTTTACTTGTAAAGTTTGATAGTGCCCAAAATTTTCATCTACCCCATTAATGGTCCTTGCAATATGACTCAGCAATAGTGATTTACCTGATGACTTCCCACCTATTATAGTGTTTAAATCTTCATTAAAAACTATATCTTCATTCATAAATACATTATTGCTATCAATAAACTTAACTTTATCTATTACTTGATAATCAGCTTTTATATTAGGTGTATCTTCTTGTATTGCAACTCTATTTTCTGGTTCAAAAATTATCTGTTTTAAACCCTCAAAATTATTCATTCCTTTAATCCAAGTATATCTGTTTGTATTACCCCTAGATGGATGTAATAATGATTCTATTTCATGTGAATCAGAACCCCATACACAAGGTTTTAATCTTTTAAACAATTTCCTTATCTCGTCTTCACTTGTACTTGAATCCTTACCTAATAAGAAATTAATGTCTTTTTCCCTAGATGAAAAACAAATATCAGCTGAATATAACAATTGTCTTTTTACATTTCCAGATCTTGCCTCATCCCACGATAATTCAGACAATGCACCATATCCATTAAAAGCTACTACAGTTAACATACTATTTTCTCTTAAATCCTCATTTTCTTTATACCTAGCCTTAAAAGTTTCTATTGTTTTTATTAAACTATCTTTAGTAGCTGTTACTATAGAAATAGCTTTGTTAATATATTGGGTATCATTCACTAAATCTAATGTATCTAAATTATCATCATATGGTTGTCTATTGATTATTGAATACCCGATTTTAATCAATGTTTGTCTATCAGCTTTTAAATTATCATAACCACCATAACTAATTTTAAGTTGATTTAAAAAACCATTTTCTATATTTTCTGCACTTAATCTTTGATTAAAAAATATATGTACATTTATAGATTTTTCCCTTTGCGTAAAATTATCAATTCTTAACTCTAATCCTGGTAAAACAGCTAGACTTCTTTTCTCATTAACATATAATTTGTATGCCTCACTATCATTTTCCCTACTACAGTAACTTATTACTTTTTTATATCCATCTAAAGTAAAATAATCATTTATTATAATAACATCAGTTTTATGTTCTATTGCTTTAGCTTTCAATGACTTAATATATTCATCAAAATCTGGAAAATTATTTTCATAAGATATAGGTGTATGCACATGGCAATCCCATTTCATCCATCTTGAACCTCTATTAATTTCTTTATTATACATATAACATCACCATCCCCTTTATAGTGACTATATTTTACCATAATATATGTTATCTGTGATATATTTAATATTCACTGATTATAAATTTGTACGATCATATTCTAAACCTAGTACTCTTATATTTAATTAAACAATTATCCTTTATGTAAAAAAAAATCCACGATATATCTATCGTGGATTATATGGTGGAGGCGAGGGGTCGTGTGCACCCTTAATTTCTTATACAGTATAGATTTACTATACTTAGGAACTGACTATATCTTAATCCAAAAGTTCTTTTGGATCCTTGGCGTGTTATAGAAGCTTAATATAGTTTACATCTTCTATCCTAGTATTCCGTAGATTAAAATCTTTAGGAACCTATAAGTCGATACGAGGCTGTTAGATTTCTCTACATACCTCTCGGTATTGCCATCAGCATAAGTTAAACTTATCTGTTAAGGTTTCACCGATAAAGCCAAGTTTTCATTCAAGTGTTACCACTTGACGCGACTCTGTCTTACGAATCGAACCCCTGTCCGAAAGTAGATCCGTCTAGCTTTCTACGAGCGTAGTCTGTAAATTTAAGGTTCGCTTTTGGTGACACTTACAGACAAGCGTACCAATCACTAGCTTCATAGATACCCCTCTAGCTCAAAGCTTTGCTAGACTTCGTTTCCCACTTCAATGACACCAGCTACCCTAAACGTGGGGATCCAGGACTGATGAGTAGCTTAAATTAAGCTGCTAATGCAAAATTGTCTTCTGCGTTTATATTTATTGCATACTTTATTATCGAGGCACCATGCTTCCCTCGGCTCGCTTACCAAACCTCACTTACCCCCGTCGAAGCCAAAACGCCCCCATGTTTGTAAATTTGATTTGCAAACGCAATATTCAATTTTATGTTTTAATTATATAGCAGTACTTATCTACTGTCAAATCAATAAAATTTCCAAAAAAGCCTTATTTTTTAAAAGAATAAGGCTTTTAGATTTAAATTTATCTTAGAAAGAATTTTTCAGGCCACAAAAACCAATCTGGCAAGTCATAAAATCCGCCTTCGTAAAAAACACAAATAATTCCATAAATAATAAATACTATAGAGAAAGTCCAAAACGCAATCCATAAATACTTCATATACTTGCATTCTTTATACTTTTCTTTAAATATCTTATAAACTTGCTCCTTATTTTTAGAAGTTAGATTTATAGAAACCCTTCCTTGATAGAAGAAATAAGTCATAAAATCCGTAACTGTTCTAATCATATTATACTTATCTTTTTTAACGTAAAATTCAATATTATCTTTGTTAGGTTTTAAAGTTACCCTATTTATATCTTTATCTTCTACTATATATTCTCTCATTATCTTATTATAATATACTACTTCGTAGATAAGCATCTTTCTATCTGTAACAAAACAATGGTATCTAGAACCTACATCCATAAAAGCCATAGGAACAAACATATACTCAGCTGAATCAAAGGCCCTTAAATAATTTCTTCCGTCAATATTCCCTGTAAATTCAGATAAAATCACTTCCCCTAAATCTAATTCTTCGTAAACTCTCTCCTTAACTTTATTTATGTTTTCACCTTTAATTATATCAATTAACTTTCTCTTTTTAGATTTAATTCCTTCAAAAAAGCTATACCCTATATCTTCAAAGTTTTCTATTTCTTCATCATCATATTCTTCATACACTAAATCATCTATATTTAAATCAAAACAATTACTCATAATATCCCTCCATCATTTCCTTAAGTCTAATTTTCCCTCTAGATATTCTGGTATAAACAGTTCCCTTTGAAATATTTAAAACACTCGCTATATAATCTATATCCCTATCTTCTAAATATCTCATCTTAAAAATTTCTGAGTCTGGATAAGATAAGCTTTCTATAGCTTTTTTAAGCTCTCTCTTTTCCTCTTCTTTCATAACAGCCTCTTCAACATTTTCTTTATCTTTAGTTACTTCGCTGTTTATATCTGATTCATTATTCTTTTTTCTAAGATAATCTAATGCCCTATATTTACATATAGAGATAAGCCAATTTCTAAGTTTCCCCTTCCTTGATTCAAACATTTCTATCTTAAACCAAAATGTAACTAGCACGTCATTAAAGCACTCATCAACATATTCATTCATCCCATTTGGCAAGAGAACTGAAGCTATCACCCCGTAGCAAAGCTTTCCATACTCATTTACTAGAATATCTAAACCTTTGCTATCTCCCTCCTTAATAAGATTGATAAGTTCACTATCTATCATAGTCTTTCCCCCTATTGTCTTTTTCCTTATATACGTATTATCTAATATGTTTCTTACACTAATTTTAAAATTTATAATTTTTTTCTAAAAATAAAAAGAAACTCTTCTATATTAAAGAAAAGTTTCTTTTTATTATTTATTCTTAAATTATGATTAATTTAATTTTATATGTTCAGGATTTCTTTTTCTAAAGATATCATATATAGGTTTGTTTACAAGAACTGCTATAACAATTCCTACAAGTACAAAGAATATTCTCATAGGTATAGATACAGATGCATCAAATAATATCATAGCTGCCGCAAGACCATTTATAGTTACAAAAATCATTTGGAATTTGTATGGTTTTATAAATGTATAAATATATCCTATAACTAATAGCGCTAAAGAATCTAAAGACTTTGGTATAATAAAGTTAAATAATATTAAAAATATTATAGCACCTACAACAGTTCCAAATATTCTTTCCCCTATTCTCTTTTTAGTTTCATGATATTCTGGCTGAGTTAAAGAAAATACAGTAGAAGTTATCCACATTCCTTTTGTAAAATCAAATATTGTTCCAACAAACATTGCAATAGTTATTCCTAATGCCATTCTAAAAGCAAAATTTACTTGAAGTGTATCCTTGTCAACATTTTTAAACATATCCTTTATTTTTCTATGATCTTTCTTTTCATCAGATTTATGTGTGAAATAATAAATTAAAGCAATTAAAATACCGCCTATAAATAAGCTAGCTATTCTAATTGGTAATTCAGCTTCTGTTACAGGACTTCCTTGCATTAATATGTAACATAATAAAAATGGTAAGTACAATTTCTTTTCCATATGTATTGAAAAGACGTATGTTATAAAAAATACCAATACAAAATTAATAGGTAATCCTAAAATCGGGTGGTATTTAATAAAGAATGATATTATTCCCATTGATGCAAATGTACCTACTATTCCTAAAATAGCATCCTTAAATGCTAAATTTGTACTCATAGAGCTAAACATAAGTATTCCTGTTATCACCATTACTCCTATCAAAGTATTACTTTCTCCGAAATAATGAGAAAAAATTTGAACGAATATAATTATTCCAACAAGAAGTATTATTTTTCCAATTATATCTTTTAAAGTTATTTTATCTTCTGACATTTTTAATCTCCTTCTTAACTTGTTTCATATAATTATACTACTAAAAAACTAATATCCTAAAATTTTAACAAAAACTTCTTGATTGAAATAAATTATACAAATAAAAGAAACCTTTCTAATTTAAAGAAAAGTTTCTTTTTAAAATCTATATAATTTTATTTATTAATTTATAGCTACTCTTTTCATAGACGTAGTTATTATTTTAAATAATACAATTCCACCGACTAAATTAATTACAGTTGCAGGAATTACTACTGCAAAAAATAATGCACTAAAACTAGCTGGAAGTCCTGAAATTACGCTAGCTGAACCTAAGAAAGTTATTCCGCTAACTAAAGTTCCTATAGGAAAAAGAATAAATGCTTCTATAGTTCTTCTCTTTTCTTCTGCCATATTCTTTAAAACTTTAAACTTATTTATACACATCATTATAAAAAACATAACATTAACTGTTACTAACTTGTCGATAACGTTTGGAACTTGTCCTCCCGGAAACTTCGTAGTCATAGCTGTAAAGATTCCTGTTATAATAGCTGAAACTAAGCAAGTTTTGTAATTATCTCTATTTAAAATCATTATTATAAATAACATTGCAAGTGCAAAATCAGGTTGCATAGGTAGTCCTAGTGCTGGCGTTAACTGATGAAGTATTGCACCTATCCCTAATAATAAAGCTGTAATTATCATATTTTTTGTATTTTTATCTCTCATTTTTATTTCTCCTCTTTCTTTTTTATTATTTTGGTTTTTCCAGTCTGTAATATCTTCATTTCACTCCATCACTATCACCACCTTTCCTTTTTTAAGTAAATAAAAAACTCCGTCCTATTATAATAAATAGGACGGAGATACTATCCGCGTTGCCACCTAAATTGTGTTCATATGTAGAAATAAACACCACTCAATTTCAAGTACTAACATACTCTATCTGCTATAAGGTGCAGCCCACCATAAATACTACTTTAAAAATTTCGCTTTATTCCTCAAAGGCCCATTCACTAATTCCCTTCTCCTTTGGATCTCACCACCCCAAAGTCTCTTTGCTGAAGCTAAAAAAGTTACTCTTCCTAATCAACGGATTATCTATAATTCAATTCTTATAGTATTATAATATCATATTTCTAAAAATATGCTACTATTTTTTTAAAATTATTTATATATTAGAAAATCTAGTTATACTTAAAACAGCCTCGTAATACATAGTTACATAATCTAAATCCTTATCTTCTCTCATAGAATTTTCTATATCTTTAACTAAAGGAACATTATCAGTAATTATATTATCAACCCCTAAGAATATCATCTTTTCTGTAGATTCTTCGCTGTTTATAGTAAATACGTGCACCCCTTTATTTAAAGCATGAAGAGCATAAATAGTTTGAGGCGTAGCTAGAGTACTCTCTATACTAAAGAAGTCTACGTTAAGTTTTTCAAAATCTCCAATCGCAGCTAAAACTATATATCCTGTTTGAAGAGCTGGCTCTAAACTCTCTACTTTCATAAGAGAATCAAAGTCTATAGATGTTATTACAACATCATTTTTCATATCGTATTTATTAATTAAATTTAATACTAAAGGAACTAGATTATCATCTTTTCCCATAGGCTTAAGTTCAATATTTAATTTGATTTTTCCTTTTGAATACTTTAAAACATCTTCAAGTTTTGGAATTCTTTCATTTTTGTATTCCTTACTAAAATAAGAACCTGCATCTATTTTAGATATTTCTTCGTAAGTTAAATCTTTTATCTTTTTACTACTTACAGCTATTCTTTTTAAGTTGTTATCATGAAATAAAACGACTTAGTTATCTTTAGTTGTTTGAACGTCTATCTCAGCATAATCAGCGCCCTGCTCTACTGCCTTTTTTATAGAAGACATAGAGTTTTCAGGTGCAGCTTTACTTGCTCCTCTGTGCGCTGTGATCATTATATCTTTATTAAATACCCTTTTAGAAATTACATTGTACCCATTTATAGAAACCATAACTATAAACAAGACTATAGTTAATAATATAGCGAGCTTTCTAAACTTATTTAATCCCTTATAAATCTTATTATCTTTATAATCATATTCATCTTTTAAATCTCTTTCTCTAGTGTCTTCACTTCTTAAAGCATAGTAGAGTTCTACTAAATAAGAAACAAAGAGAGGTGTAGATATAAGTGAGAAAAATATAAACATCAAATAAAAAATAACAGTCATTACACTTAAGAAAATCATACTATAAACGCTTCTATTTCCAAGGAACTCTCCAACAGTAGCCCCAGTAAAGATTACTCCTCCTGTAGCTATAGTACCAATTAAAAATATAACTATTATCCAAATTATAAATCCTCTAAAAAGCTTCCACTTATTTTTTTTATAGATTAAATAACTCTTTTTAATAGCGGCTCTTCCTTTTATTTTTTCAACTAAAAGGATCGGTATCGCTAAGCACCACCTAAAAAGTAAAATAACTAAAATAGCTATCCCTATAAAAAGTAATGCCTTCCCGCCTAAAGTCTTTTTAAGTTCTATAGTTATAAAAGGCGGAATTGTAAAGTTTCTAATTAAAGAACTGCAAAGCCCAATCCCAGTTAAAGGCCCTATAACTCCAGTTATTAAAACTAAAGGAATCATCCCTCTATCCATAGTATCTTTTAGCATAGAAAAGCTATTAAAAGCCCCATCTAAAAGTCTAACCTTTTCTCCATTATGAGATTTCACTCCAATATAGGTAAGAGCTCCAATTTCAAAAAATATCATACAAAAGGAAATAACAACTACAACCCCGATACAAATAATACCTCTAATGCTTAATGCAAAATCAATAAATTGACTATTTGAAATTGAAGTAAATCCAGAACTCTTCATAAAATATTTTATAATAACGTAATTTATAGGCCAGAGAATAAATAAAGCTAAAAGCCTATAAAACATTTCAAAAACTAAAGTTTCTTTTAGATTGAACTTAAAGTTTAAGAAAGTTTTTTTGATTAAATTTATAACTTCTAATTTTTCTTTTTCAACCTTGTTATTCAAAGAGTTTTACCTCCTTTCATCATTAAATATGTCTATATTAATATTATCATATTTAAGTTAGATAAATATTACAAAAATAAAGGAATTCCCCTTACTACTTAATTAATCTTAAGTAAAATCAAAAAAGGCACCTTCTTTTAAGAAGATGCCATAATTATTAAGCTTTTTTTGAATTTTTAAATTCTAAGAAACATCCAACTCCAATTACGATAGTTGCAACTATCATAATGTATAGTCCAGCTCCTGATGGGTTTATGCTTTGCCCAAATATAGTAACATTTTTGCTCATCATAAATCCAATACTAAAGATTATGTTTAATATTCCTAGTATTATGTTTATAATATTATTTCTTTTCTTATTGCTAAATAATGTTATTATAGGATATAACATCGGTATTAATAATAAATACCCATCTTGTTGAAATCCGTTAGCACTGATAAATCCCATATTTACCCAAGGTAAAAATAATGATATAATTCCTAGCGCAAAACCTACTAGATATATTTTTTCCTCTAGTGTTTTGTTTTTTATAAAGTTGTTTTCTTGCATATTATGCCCTCCATTTCGTCCCTTAGAGATTATAGCACAAGATTTTTATTTTACCAAATTATTCACTTTTATCCATAAAACTAAAGCTGTTATTTTAATTTTATTTATAAAAGAAAAAACCAGTTTATTTCTAAACTGGCCTTCCCTTAAAACTTAATTTTCAACGTACTTTTTGATTTTATGTGAATTTTTTTGAAGTTGATTATTTTGAGTATAAAGAACCTGCAATTAGTTCTTCATCTTTTTCTAGTTCTTTTTCTAGTCTTGGGTTTATTGCTTTTACGAACATATTTAAGAAATTAATTAGTATAAAGAATACTACGTAAGTTGCTATAAATATTTCGACATCACCCATTAATTTAAATATATATGATAGGTCCATTGAACCTAAACTAGCACAGTAGGCTGAAAGCTTATATGCAGCTAAAGTTGCTATCGCAAGGGGGAATGTAAATGCTGCATATGTTGGCTTAAAGCCTTCTTTAAATAGTTTTAGGATATATCCATAAACTACTATTAAAAGAACTAACCCTGTTATAACTAGCCAAGCAAGCATTAAATTGCTTGGATTTTTCTCAATAGTCAGTATTCCAACAACTCCAAGAGGAGCTGGTGAGCAAATTATTCCTACTGTAGGTAAACTGTGATCATCTAAAATCTCACTTTTAAATACAATATATAAGACTACTGGTAGTAAAACAGTATAGAATATAAATCCAAACATCAACATAAAGTGTGCTATAGCTGGAATTTGTGGAATAACCCCATCCATCCCTTTACTAGCAACTGCTCCTGTGATCATCCCTGTATAAACTATAAAACAAGTAGGCATTACGTTTGTGAAATTTCTTTCTTTAATTCTTATTATTGTATAAAAAACTACTATTCCATAATGATAAACTACTGCTAAAATCCAAGCATAACTACATATAACAGGAAATTTAGGATAAAAGTAACCAGATACTAGCCAAACAACCATGCCAATTGTAGGATAAAATGTACCTGTTACAGGATTTTTTATTTCATTAATTACGACTTTGGGAAATCTAATCATTCTAATAAACATTAATGCAAGCATGCAACAAGCTATTGTTATTGCTACAGGCTTTAAATAATTTATCCCTTTTATTTGCCATGAATTGCTTAAAGTAATGAATGCCAAGCAAGTTCCACTAATTCCAATTGGCATCCTTTCTAATTTGTCTAAGTATCGTTTCATACCTTCACCTCAACTCTGTTTCGTTCTTATGTGCTAAGTATATTCCCTTTATCTTGATAAGTAAAATATATCTATATTATATAAGTGATAGGTTTTTACTTATGAGTTAGTGTTTCCAATGCTTTAAACTTAAATTAAACTAAATTTCCTTACGAAATGTTGTATTATTTTGTTGTTAATTATTTATTATTTCTAAACAACACCCTCCTATAACATTCCAGTAGTTCTAGTAAAAGGTTCATTTTTTTTATTTTCTTATAATTTTTAATACCATTTACTAACATTTTATTATTTTAATTTAAATATTACAAAAGCAATTAATATAATGAACAACATTTAAATATAACATTTCCCTAGCCTTTATCACTCTTATAACATTTAACTTATATCTTCTACAAATTAAACGTATACATATAAATTTTTAGAAATACTAAATTATTAAAGTTATGTATTAATTAAAAGTTTTAACCCCTAATCTCCTAATTTATTTATTCACTTACCCCTAGCCCTAAGAATTTAATTCTAATTATACATATATTTTACAATATGTTCATAATTTATACAATCCTTTACACTTAGAATTTCTATAAACTCAAAAAGGATATTACACTTAACCCGTGTAATATCCTAAAAAAATATAAATATATTAATCAGCCTTCGCTAGCCAAATAGCTGCTACGACTATCAAAAGTGCCCCAAATATTTGGAAAACTGTTAAAGTTTCTCCGTAGAATATGAAACCAAATAAACTTCCTAAAACAGGCTCTAAAGCAACTAACACACTTGCAAGTCCTGATTCAATGTAATCAGTAGCCTTAACGTATGCTATATTTGCTATAAATGTACTTAATACACCTATCGCTAAGATATTTATTACTATCATAGAAGGTGAAACGCTTGTACTTAGCGTATTTGATAATCCTTTAAAGTCAGTAAATAATGCTAAAACTATAGTACTTGCTATAAATCCGTATATAAGCATACTGTCTTTAGTGTATGTCCCTTCAAAGAAACGTGGAATAACTATTTGAAGTGCAAAGATTATACCTGTTAATAATCCTGCAAATATTCCTACAAAATCTAAATCAGCAATATTAGTTCCTAAAAGGTTAGCTATAAGAATTGAACCTATTATTGCAAGTGCAATAATAAATGCCTTTTTCTTTGATATCTTCTCTTTAAAGAATATTGCATTAAAAATTGTTACCCAAATAGGGTTTGTGAACATTAAAACTGTAGCTACAGCTATTGGAACTCTCTCTACAGCTATATTAAATGTTGTAAATGATAGTCCAAAGGCAACAATACCGTATAATGAACTAATTATAATTCCTTTTAAATTAATATTAAAAGCTGCTCTATTAAAGATAGCTAAAAATATTGAAAATCCTACAGCTGCAATTAAGCATCTGAAAAATGAAATACTTGTTGGAGTGACCCCTGCATTCGTTAAGTATCTACTGCTCACTCCCATAATAGCCCAAAAGAATGTTGCCATTACTACTAGCGAGATACCTATTTTTTTGTTGTTCATTAATTATCTTCCTCTCATCTTTTGATTGTTTTTCGTGACACCAATCTATTCTACTACATTTCTGATAACATTTACAAGGTAAATTATTACTCTAAATCTAGTAAATAGGTTTTTGCCTATATAATTAAAACAAGCTAGAATGGGAATACTCTCATAATCTAGCCTGTAATTTAATATCTATTTCTGTTTTTTAATTCTCTTTCAACATCTCTTTTATGTGCTTTTTCTAAAAGAGAATCTCTCTTATCGTAATTCTTTTTACCTTTACATATACCTAAAGCAACTTTAACTCTTCCACCTTTAAGATATAACTTTAAAGGTACTAAAGTAAGTCCTTCTCTAGATACAAGCCCTGCAAGCCTTCCGATTTCCTGCTTGTGAAGAAGTAATTTTCTATCTCTTAAAGGATCTACATTAAATATGTTTCCCTGTTCGTAAGGACTAATATGCATCCCTCTAATAAATATTTCTCCGTTTCTAACTTCAGCATAACAATCTTTAAGGTTTGCTCTACCTTCTCTTATAGATTTAACTTCAGTTCCTACTAAAACTAAGCCAGCTTCAATAGCTTCTTCTACGAAATAATCGTGTCTTGCTTTTCTATTTTCAGCTAAAGAATTAACATCTTTTTTTCTTGCCATTTTTTTCACCTACTTTACAGCACTAAATCTTTTTCATTACTAATATCTAAAATTATAATATAGTTTTTAGCTTTTAGCAATTAAGGTTCATTTAATAAAAAGTAAAATCAAAAGGATGTTAGATTAAATAATCTAACACCCTAAGATTTTATACTTCTTCTATCTCTTCTTCTTTTTCTAGTTCCTTTTTGATTGTAGCTTTAACTTCTGAACCTATACTTTCTATAAGTTCTTTAGCTTCTTCCTCTTCTTTTTCTTCTTCGTCTAGAGGTTTTACTAAATCAAAGTAAACTTCTCTGTTTGCAATATCAACTCTACTACAAACAACTTTAACTTCGTCACCTAATCTGTAGATGTTTTTAGTTCTTTCTCCGATTAATGATAGATGAGTTTCATCGTAGATGTAGTAATCATCATCTAAAGCTGTGATATGAACTAAGCCTTCTATAGTGTTTGGTAACTCAACAAACATACCAAAAGATGTAACAGAAGATATTATTCCTTCGAACTCTTCTCCTATTCTCTCTTGCATGTATTCAGCTTTCTTTAAATCATCAACTTCTCTTTCAGCGTCTTGTGCTGCTCTTTCTGTTTCAGAAGATTGTCTTGAAGAATACTCAACAGCTGCTTTAAGAGCTTTTTCTCTTTCTGGATCTATTTTACCGTTAAGGTGTTCTTTTATAATTCTGTGTATTTGAAGGTCTGGGTATCTTCTTATAGGAGAAGTAAAGTGGCAGTAATATTTAGCCGCTAACCCGAAGTGACCTACGCATTCTGGAGAATACTTAGCTTGCATCATTGATCTTAAAAGTAATGTGCTAACTACAGTTTCTTCTTTTTTACCTTTTACTTTTTCAAGTACATCTTGAAGAATTTTAGGTCTTGTTTCTTGAGGCCATCTTATAGCGTAGCCTAAGTTGTAGACGAATTCTTTAAATCTATCTAGCTTTTCATCGTCTGGGTCTTCGTGAATTCTATACACAAAAGGAAGATCAGTCCAGAACATATACTCAGCTATAGTTTCATTACAAACAAGCATAAATTCTTCTATTATTTTGTTTGCAATAGCTCTTTCGTAAGGTTTTATATCTATAGGTTTACCTTGAGGGTTTAATATGATTTTTGATTCTTCAAAATCAAAATCTATAGCTCCTCTACCCATTCTTTTACCTCTAAGGATTTTTGCAAGTTCTTCCATAGCTAAGAAATCATCATAAAGATAATCGTATTTTTTAATTAATTCTTCGTCTTTATCTCTTAAAATCTTAGTTACGTCCGTATAAGTCATTCTCTCGTTAGTTCTAATAATACTCTCATGTATCTCGTGGTCTAAAACTTTACCTTTATCGTTTATAGTCATAAAACAAGTTAAAGTTAATCTATCTACTTGAGGGTTTAAAGAACAGATACCGTTTGATAACTGTTTAGGTAACATCGGAATAACTCTATCTATAAGGTAAACTGATGTACCTCTTTTTAAAGCTTCTTTGTCTAGAGGGTTTTTCTCACGAACGTAGTGAGATACGTCTGCTATATGAACCCCTAATCTATAATTACCGTCCTCTAATCTTTCTATAGAAACAGCGTCATCTAAATCTTTAGCGTCTTCACCATCTATAGTAACCATTCTAAGGTCTCTAAGGTCAGTTCTTCTTTTATATTCTTTTTTATCTATTTCTTCAGATATATTATCTGCAAAATTTAATACCTTCGCTGGGAACTCCTCTGGAAGTCCGTGCTTTTTGATAATTGTAAGTATATCAAGTCCAGCTTCGCCTTTTTTACCTAAGATTTCAATAACCTTAGCTTCAGGGCTTCTTCTTCTTTCAGGCCATTTAGTTATCTCGATTATAACTACATCACCATCTTCAGCGTTTAGAGAGTCTCTTTTAGGAACAAATATGTCTTGGTTTATTCTCATATCTTCTGCAACTACAAAACCGAAGTTTTTGCTACTTTCGAAAACTCCTATCATTGTTTTGTTAGCTCTATCTACTACGTCTACTATCTCACCTTCACGCTTTTTACCTTTTCTATCTTCTCTAGTTATTTGTGCAATTACTTTGTCTCCGTTCATGGCACTATTCATACTAGATATAGGGATAAATAAGTCTGCTTCACCTTCAGCGTCTGGAATAACGAATCCAAACCCTTTGCTATGTGCTTGTAATTTACCTCTAACTAATCCAAGTCTTTCTGGAACAGCGTATTTTTCTTTTGCTGTTTTAACTATAAGACCTTCTTTTATCATAGTTTTTAATACTTTTTTAAATGCTCTATATTCATCTGCTCTAATATCGAAAACCGCTGCCAAACCTTGTATATCCATAGGTTTGTAAGCTTCTTCACGCATGAATTCTAGTAACGTTTGCTTTATTCCCATTAATTTTCCTCCGTATATTATCTATATTACTTATTATATGCTAACCATATTTTTCTTATATTATTCTTCCTTACCTATATACTATCACATTTCTATATATTTCTATCTATTTTTCTTTTATTTTCTAATAATATTATCTTTATTACTATAAACTTAACTAATCATTTAAATTTTTACTCACTTTAAAATAATAGTCCTCCAATTTTAACTATAAGTGGTGCAAATACTAGAGATACTATTGTCATAAGCTTAATTAAAATATTCATAGATGGACCTGATGTATCCTTAAAAGGATCTCCTACAGTATCTCCAACTACAGCTGCTTTATGAGAATCACTTCCCTTTCCTCCAAGATTTCCGCCTTCAATATATTTTTTAGCGTTATCCCAAGCACCCCCTGCGTTTGCCATCATTATAGCCATCATAACTCCAGTAACAACCCCACCTGCTATAAGCCCAGCTAAAGCTTCTGCCCCAAGCACTATTCCTACAGCTAAAGGAGCTAACACTGCTATAATTCCTGGAATTATCATTTCATGAAGAGCAGCCCTAGTTGAAATTTCAACGCATTTTGAGTAGTCTGGCTTTTCAGTCCCTTCTAATATACCAGGTTTTTCTTTAAATTGTCTTCTAACTTCAGAAACCATATTAACAGCAGCCTTTCCTACAGATTGCATAGTTAATGCTGCAAACAAAAATGGTAACATTCCCCCTATAAGAACCCCAACTAAAGTTAAAGGGTCTAAAAGGTTTATAGATTCCAAATTAACAGCTTGAGTATATGATGCAAATAAAGCTAAAGCTGTTAAAGCTGCAGACCCTATAGCAAAGCCTTTTCCTATTGCAGCTGTTGTGTTTCCTACAGAGTCAAGCTTATCTGTAATTTCACGAACAGATTCGTCAAGTTCACTCATCTCAGCTATTCCGCCAGCGTTATCTGCAATTGGTCCATAAGCATCAACTGCAACAGTTAAAGCAGTAGTCGAAAGCATTCCTACAGCTGCTATAGATATACTATAAAGTCCTAAAATCGCATCTCCACCTACAGTGAAATAAGAAATAAGTATTCCAACTATTATTAAAATAATAGGAAGCACAGTAGATTTCATCCCTACTGCAAGCCCTGAAATAATATTAGTAGCCGCCCCAGTTTGAGACTCATTAGCTATTTCTTTTACAGATTTATAATCAGAAGATGTATAAACTTCTGTAATTTTCCCAATAGCTAAACCTACAACTACACCTACAACTACAGGAACAAATAAATTTAAATCTCCAAATAAATATATACAAGCTAAAGCACCTATTGCTAAAGAAATAACCCCAGCTATAGTTGTACCTCTATTTAAAGCCTTTTGAGGGTTATCCCCTTTGTAAGTTTTAACCCCTATTATTCCTATAAGCGATGCAACAATCCCAGCTGCTGCAAGAATCATAGGATAAATAGCACTTCCCTTTCCAATACTAGAAATCAAAACAGATCCAAGTGTTATAGCTGAAATAACAGATCCAACATAAGATTCAAAAAGGTCTGCTCCCATTCCGCAAACATCCCCAACATTATCACCTACATTATCAGCTATAACAGCTGGATTTCTAGGGTCATCTTCAGGAATTCCAGCTTCAACTTTACCTACTAAATCCGCTCCAACATCAGCAGCTTTAGTATAGATTCCGCCACCTACCCTTGCAAAAAGTGCTATAGATGATGCTCCAAGCCCAAACCCAGTAATATAACTAGCCTCTAAATTAAAAACTATACACATTATAGATAGTCCTGCAAGTCCAAGCCCTACAACGCAAAGCCCCATAACGGCTCCACCTGAAAAAGCGATATCTAATGCTTCCTTTATTCCCTTTTTAGCTGCATTTGCTGTCCTAACATTTGATTTAACAGCAATCTTCATCCCAATAAAGCCTGCAAGCATCGAGAAAATCGCCCCAAAACAAAACGCTAAAGCTGTTTGATAATTTAAAAATACTAAAATCATCGTAAATACTATTACTATAAATACTAATAAATACGAGTATTCTTTTTTAATAAATGCCATAGCTCCCTCTTCTATGTGGGTCGCTATTTCCACCATTTTTTCATCGCCAGGATCTTTCTTTAAAATATCTTTAGACATAAAAAATAACACTATTAATGCACTGATACCACAGACAAGGGGTATAATTAAAAGCTCCATTTTACTCACCTCTCATAATTATTTTTTTCTCTACATTTAAAATTATGATTTTAGATAAGTTTTATGCTAAATTTACCTACATTTAAAAAAGTTTTTTACATATTTTAATTACTGTTTAGTTAATATAGTTTATTTTAAAATGAACAAAAAGCTACTAAAATGTTATAGCTTTTTGTTGTTCTATAACCTTGATTATATATTTTTTATTATTTTAAAAAAACTTACGGAATGTTATACCTCTCTGTTGTTTAGGCTTCTTAATGTACTTTCTTCCTATTTCAAATAAGCTTACAAAATGTTATATAATTTTGTTGTTTTAGATATACTTATATATTTTTTCATTATTTCAAAAAAGATTACGAAATGTTATATCACTTTGTTGCTTTATTTATAGATAAGCTTAAAAACAACCTCCTGATTAAATAAACTTTTTATAATTTAAGCTTATTTTTATAGTTATCTGTTTAAACTCTTAACCACTGGTAATAATTTTAGGTGAGGTGATTTTATGGATAAATATAAAGCTTCTAAATTCAATGTATCAAATTGTCCTAAATGCAACAAAACAGATATTATTAAATACGGTAAACACGGAAACACTCAAAGATTTAAGTGCAAATGGTGCAGCAAAACTTTTTCTCAAAACAAAGATGCTATAAACTTTAATTCTAAAAAAGATCTAGCCACTTGGGAAAAATATTACACTCTTTTAATTGAAGGGATACCTTTAAGACAATGCGCAAAAATACTAAACATCAGCTTAGTTACTGCTTTTAAGTGGCGCCATATTTATCTTAATGCAATTGATTCTAAAACAAATAATATTTGTCTAGATTCCACAACCATTTTAAGGCATACACCTTTTTTCTATAGTAAAAAAGGTGATAAGAATATCCCTGAAGAAGAAAAAGTAAAAAAGTATATTTACAGAAAGATGGATCCTGAGAGAATACGAAGTCACGTCGGTATAAACCTTACTGTTACTAATATTTCTTTATCTAAAATAACTATTATAGGTAAGTTTTCTCAAAATAAGGCACTAATTAATTTCAAAGAAAATTTTAAATTCAAATCTTATGATTATTTATTTGGAAATGATAGATTTTCTATTAATATCGCTAAAAAACTGAATAAGAACAATAATGTCATCCAAATTAAAGATAAATATAAAGAATGCTTCGAATCTTCTAGAGATTATATAGCTTATCTGCATCAATGGATAAACCATTTTAGGGGCGTTGCTACTAAATATCTTAATTTATATTTGCATTTATTTTCATGTATCTTTGATAAGAGAGTACCAGAATTAATTAACTTTTTATAATTTACTATAAAGATTAAATATTGTTTTACTTTTTAAAGTCTCATTTATTCTACTAGATATAATTTCTAGGTTTAACCACACTGTGCTATAACATTTCGATAGCTTTAGCTGTTTTTTATTTATATGACTTTAATGCATCTAAATTTAACTTGTATAGATACCTTATTATGAATAGAATCAAATTAAACTAAATTTAAAACACTATAGTATAACATTTCAATAGCTGTACTCTTAAAACCTTAATACCTCAGCCTAACAACAAAATACTATAACATTTCGTTAGGATTTTAGGATTACTATAAAATAATATATGATTGCTATTGCTTAAAAAATTTCTTTTAAAAATGATTTTTTTAAAATAAAAAAGCACCCTTACGGATGCTTAAACTTAACTTGGTTTCCCACACTTCTTAAATAAAATGTAAAACTAACGTATTTATTGCAAAAAGAAGCATAGATACAACTGTTACTCTTTCAAGTATAACTTCTTTTGTTCTCGCTTTATTCTTTGAGAAGAAAGTTTCGTTGCTACTTCCTTGAATAAGTCCGCTAAGCGCATCTGATTTACTTGGTTGCATTAAAATGCTTACTATAACAATTATGCCTAATATTCCTTCTATTAAGAATAATATATTTTGCATGGGAACACCTCCTATTATTTCTTATCGCAATTTTTCATAATTCAACTTAATAAGTATATCATAACATACTTTTTAGCGCTATACAATTTCCCAAATTTTTCATTTTACATATAAAAAAAAGGTAATGCGCCGTCGCATTACCTTAATTGTTTTCTATTTTTTTAAGTTAAAGAATGCATCCATACCTCTGTATTCAGCAACATCATCTAACTCTTCACTAATTCTTAGAAGTTGATTGTATTTAGCAACCCTTTCTGATCTTCCTGGTGCTCCAGTTTTGATTTGACCTGCATTAACAGCAACAACTAAATCAGCAATTGTTGTATCTTCTGTTTCACCAGATCTATGAGATATTACTGCAGTGTATCCAGCTCTGTTTGCCATTTCTATAGCATTTAAAGTTTCAGTAAGAGTACCGATTTGATTTAATTTGATTAAGATTGAGTTAGTTACTCCTCTTTCGATACCCATTTTTAATCTCTTAGTGTTTGTAACATATAAGTCATCACCAACTAATTGAATTCTCTTACCTAATCTATCAGTCATGATTTTCCATCCATCCCAGTCTTCTTCTGCCATACCATCTTCTATAGATATGATAGGATATTTGTTTACTAGGTTTTCATAGAAATCTACCATTTCTTCTGGAGTTAATGTTTTTCCTTCATGTTTTAAAACATATTTTCCATTTTCGAAGAATTCTGATGAAGCAGGGTCAAGTGCTATAAACATATCTTTTCCTGGTTTATAACCTGCAGCATTTATAGCTTCAATTATAACTTCTATAGCTTCTTCGTTTGATTTTAAATCTGGAGCGAATCCACCTTCATCACCAACTCCTGTTGAATATCCTTTATCGTTAAGGATTTTCTTTAAAGCGTGATATGTTTCTGAACACATTTTTAAAGCTTCTTTGAAGTCTTTAGCACCTACTGGCATAATCATAAATTCTTGTAAATCTACTGAGTTATCAGCATGTTCTCCACCGTTTATGATGTTCATCATTGGTACTGGTAAAACTTTTGCGTTTACTCCACCAACATATTGATATAAAGGTAAGCCTAAATATTTAGCTGCTGCTTTTGCAACTGCAAGCGAAACACCTAAAATAGCGTTTGCTCCAAGTTTTCCTTTATTTTCAGTTCCGTCTAATTCTATTAAAAGTTTATCGATGTATGTTTGATCTAAAGCATTTAAGCCTATTAACTCATCTGCTATTATGTCATTAACATTTTCAACAGCTTTTAATACTCCTTTTCCGTTAAATCTTTCTTTGTCACCATCTCTTAACTCAACAGCTTCATAAATTCCTGTTGATGCTCCTGATGGAACTGCTGCAACGCCTTCTGTACCATCATCTAAAGTAACCTCAACCTCTACTGTTGGGAATGATCTTGAATCTAAGATCTCTCTTGCTCTTATATCTACTATTTCTGCAAATTGTTTCATAATTTATACCTCCTGAAATTAAAACTATTTATAGTTTTAACTAATATTCTTCTCTTTATGTGTATTATATCTCTTCTAATTGATAATTTCAATCACTTGAAATAAAAAATCACTAAAAAGTTACAAAGTCTACACCTATTTCAAAATCCTTATATCTTCTTCATTTTATTTACCCTTTTAATTTAAAGACGCAAAAATAGCCACATTATTAATAAAGCGGCTATTTTTAATGAAATAAAGTCATACTTCATACTCTATATTTTTCTTTTTAAAGTACTTATCTAATTGACTTCTCCAATATTTACTTTTTTCTTCATCTATTTCTTCTATATGTGTTAAAAATACTTATAATAATTTAAGACTATTTAGTTTTTTCATAAGGTGCCTTGGAAAATCAACTCGTCTTGTATAGCAGCCCTTAGGGTCTATCATCATTAATTTTCTATCCTTAGTTACGTAAATATCTCTGCAACGAGTATCAAGTTTTACAAAGCCTAATTTTTTAAACTCTTTAAGTAAATCATAAAGCTTTTTAGATATTTCTTTATCTAATCCGTTTCGCTTTATGTACTTATCTAGCCTAACCCCTTCTACCTTTTCTCTAATTATATAAAGCTCTCCTAAAAAATATATCTTTGGAAAATATTTAGACTTTTTAGTTCTCTTTAAAGTCATACCTTCAGCTTTGCATATTTTTTCTTTTAGGAAAATCTTTATAATTCTGTTATGAGGTAACTCGTAAACTATTCCGTTATTTCCTTGACCTAAGTACTTAGCATCTTTTAAAAGCTTTTCTGTTTTTAAATCAAAGTCCGCTGAGTAAGCATAATTTTTTCTCATTTTTACTTCCTATATATTATTTCTCTCAATATATATTATTAGTAAATTTTCTTAATGTGATTCTTTTATAAATGTTATTATAAACTTACTTCCTTTTGATACTTCACTAAAAACTTTAATTTCTCCCCCCATATTTTTTAATATGTTTTTAGTTAAATATAGACCAATCCCTATACTCTTCGGGTTAACTTCCTTATTATCTCCTTTATAAAACCTATTAAAAATCTTATTTATATTTTCTTTTTCAATCCCTATTCCGTTATCTTCTATAATAATCTTAGTTTGAAGTTTAGTCTCTATTACATCTAAATTTATATATCCATTAGGCCTAGTATATTCTATACAGTTTTTAACTATATTACTTAATGCCTCTTCAAGCCATTTATCATCACAAACTAAATAAACTTCTTCTTTTAAATAGATATTTATGCTTATATCTTTTGCTTTAGCTAAATCTCTAAATGAATTTTCAATTCTGTATATTATTTTATTTAAAGATTCACTTCTCTTATTAAACTCTATAACATTTGCTTCAAGCCTTCCGGCTTTTAAAAGATTTTGTATAAGCCAGTCCATCCTTTCTAGCTGTTCTTCACCTTTATCTAAAAATAATCTTTTTTGCTCTAATGGCATGTTCTCATTTTCACTTAGTAAATCATTAAACATAAAAAGTGATGCTAAAGGAGTTTTTAATTGATGTGATATATCTGCTAGGTAATCTTTTAAATAAAGCTTCTCGTCTTCTAATCTCTTTAAAGTTAAATCTACTCTTTCTGTCATTTTGTTAAACCTATCAGTTAGGATATATATTTCTCCTTCTTTGTAAACATTTTTTATAATTTTAGATTTTCCCTCTATTACTTTTTCTGTTTCTTTAGCTAAGTTTGAAAAATAATTATAAATATCTTTAAAAAGATTAAAGGAAATAAAGTAAGCACCTATTATAATTAATGTTATTATCACTATAACTTTTAATAACATATTAAATCTAAATTCTTTTAAAATATCATTGCTACTAAGTTCTAGCTCCTTATTATATCCGTAAGAATTTAATATTTCTTTTCCTCTTTTAATATCTTTTGAGTCTGGAGTTTCATAAAAGTTTTTAACTATCTCTCCAGTAGATTTACCACTATTTATACTTGAAATTATACTAGCATTTTGATTTATTAAAGATTCATTTAATCCTTTTATACTACTTTCTACAGCAATAGCACCTAAAATTATCCCCAAAATCAAAACTATACTTATTTTAAAAGTCAAAGTCTTAATCTCTTTATTTCTAAACATCTTATAAAACATAATTCACCTACTTATTAAGCTTGTAACCAAGCCCCCTAATAGTTTGGATATAATTTTTTTCTCCAAGCTTTTCTCTAAGTCTTTTTATATAAACCGTTAATGTTTTTTCTTCTATAAAATCTCCTTCAATATCCCAAATATTTTCTAATAATTGCTTTCTTGATAAAACTTGTCCTATGTTTTCTCCAAAATATAATAATAACTTGTATTCTCCAGAGGTTAAATTTATCTTTTCACCTAACTTCTTAACTTCGCACCTTAAAGGATTGATACTAATATCTCCAAACCTTATTATCCTATTATCAAGTTTTTTCTTTTCTCTTCTTCTTAAAACCGCATTTATTCTCGCGATTAATTCTCTAATTCTTATAGGCTTTGTCAAATAGTCATCTCCGCCTAAATCTAACCCTAAAACTATATTAGCTTCCTCATCGCAGGCTGTTAAAAATATTATAGGCGTATCTAATTCTTTTCTTATTTCTTTGCAAAAATCAAAACCATTTCCATCTGGAAGTGTAATATCTAAAAGTATTAAATTTATATTATCTAAAAGGCTTTCTCTAGCCTCTTTTAAACTCTTTTTATTTATAACTTCAAATCCTTCATTTTTTAAAGTATACTCTATCCCCATTCCTAGAGTAACATCATCTTCAACAAGTAGTATTTTAGCCATTTTATTCACCTCATAGTATATTTTACAATACTTTCTATTAATTATAAAATTAAGGTCACCTATTAATTTTAGGTAACCTTATAATTTAATCTTCTTCTCTAAGACCTTCTACTATAGATTTCTTTTTTAATTTATTAAGTGGTGGAACACTTGCTAAAAGGGTAATTAAAATAGAACCAAAAATCGAAATTAAAAATGGAATTACTTTATAAAAATCACTTTTAGTTTCTACTATACCTACCGAAACTACAAATAAACTATCCGTAAATTTCAATAGCACTAAAGATATAATCCCTCCAATTATTGAGGCAAATATACCGTAAAAAGCACCTTCTAATAATACTATTTTTCTTAGCTGCTTATTTGTTAAGCCTATTCCCCTCAAAGTAGAAAATTCTCTCTTTCTTAAAATCACATTTGTTCCTATAGTATTAAATATATTTATAACAGAGATTAATGTAATTATTATAATAAATGAATATACAAATAGGGACATAATGTCATAAATTCTTAAAGTATTCAAAACCTGTTCTTTGATATTCAAATATTTAATATCCTTATTTTTAATAAATCTATCTTCAATATTTGAAATTTCCTTATCGCTTAAATTTTCATCATAAGAAAATAACACCCCATTAATATCTAAGTCATTAAATTCTTTATTATATAATTCTTTTGGCATAATAATTCCTATATTAAAGAATTGACTTCCGCCACTTATATCATTTTTATTTAATATATCTTTAATCTTAAATTTTTTACTATTTCCATCTTTATCTTTAAATGTTATAGTGTCTCCTATCTTATAATTAGTAAGCCTTTCAAATACTCTTTTTTTATCTTTTATATAAGTTGTAGTATCTAAAAGTATTATTTCATTATTTTTTACCATCTCCTTAAGATCATATTTTTCTTTGCTATTTTTAGATAGAAAACTAAACATCTCTTCATTTCCAGAACTCACTTCTACCCCTTGTTCTGGCTCTACAAACCCGTTATTTAAGTCTTTAATTTTAAATATTTCTTTAGCCCTTGTAGTTAATTTATCTTTTTCTAAAGATAAATTAATATAGTCAGATACAAAACTTAATCTGTTTTCTATTCCTTCGGTATTATAAATATAATTTATTACATCCTTTGATAAACCTTTTTTATCTTTTTCTTTAGCTGTTACTTCTGCTTTAAATTCACTTACTCCATACATCATCTTAACTTCTGATTTAATCTCTAAGATAAGACTAGTAAACACATTAAATATTATAATTGATATAGTTAAAGCTAAAACAGTTACTATAAACCTCTTAGGGGTTCTTTTTATATTCTTGTAAGCTATATTACCCTCAATTTTAAATATTTTAGTTATTAATTTAGCATTTCTTCTTTTAAGTTTTTCTTTTCTATATTCATTTGAATTTTTTATAGCATTAACTGCACTTATTTTAGATACATTTCTAGCTGGACCTAAAATAGATATAAATACAGTAAGTAAAACTATACTAACCGTTAAAAATACAATTTCTTTATAAAACCCTATACTTATTTTAAAATTTATTATTCCTAAGCTCCCGACTAAAACATTTACTAAAAATACTAAAGATAAATATCCTATAATTATTCCAAGAGGGATAGAGATTAAACACATTAAAAATCCTTCTTTAAATAATATTAGTTTCATTTGTTTCCCTGTTATACCTATAGCTTTAAGTACTCCAAACTCTCTTATCCTCTCTATAATAGATAGATTAAATGAATTATAAATAACTGTTATAGTTGATAATATGATAAGACCTATAACTATAATTGCAATTCTCGTCATAGATTTAGGTAAACCATCTTTAGAAGAAAGAGTTAAAAGTTTTTCATTAAACCTTATATTATTTATCTCTTTTGCGCTTAAACCTGCTTCTTCCCCTATTTTTTTAGCTTTAATTTTAGCATCTTTATTATCTTTTAAATTTATATATAAATCATACTTTTTATCTTTATCTAACTTATCATTATCTAATGAATAAATATTTGATATATTATTATTAGTTGTAACAAACGGTTTATAAAAGCCAACTATCTTAAATTCTTTTCCGCTTCTTAATTTTATTTCTTCATTAATTTTATATCCTTGTTCTTTAGCTATATTATTTTCTATAATTATTTCACTGCTGTTTTTAGGAAGATTTCCTTTTACTATTTCATTACTAAAGATGTTATTAAAGGCATTATTAGAATACTCTTTTATTAAAAAGTCAATTTTCCCATCTTTACTTTTTGAAGTAGCTTTAGTGGATATAGAATAATTATCTAAAACCCTAGCGTTATTTATTATTTTTAAAAGGCTTTTGGAACTTATATCATTATATAAAATTTCAAAGTTACTGTTTTCTCTTTCTTTACTTATGAGACTTTCTCTAGTGCTTAAAATAAAAGTCCCTATAGCAAAGATTATTATAGTAGCTAAAGTTATCCCGATTATAGTTAATATATTTCTCCTTTTATTTATCTTAAAGTTTCTGTTACTAATTTCAGTATAATTTTTCACAGTTTACCCCTCCGTAACTATCCCATCTTTTATCCTTATAATCCTGTCTGCTTCCTCTGCAATATTTATGTCGTGAGTAACTACGATTATTGTTTGGTTATACTTTTTAACTGAAACTTTTAAAAGTTCTAAAACTTCTTTAGAATTTTCACTATCTAAATTACCTGTAGGTTCATCTGCTAAAACTATTAAAGGTTTATTTATTAAAGCTCTAGCTATAGCTGCCCTTTGCTTTTGCCCTCCCGATAATTCTGACGGTAATGAATCTTCTTTACCTTCTAAACCTAGCGTTTTAATTAAATCTTTTTTATAATCTTTATCTACTTTTCTACAATCTAAAAGAACTGGCATTTCTATATTTTCTTCAACAGTTAACATTGGTATAAGATTAAAATCTTGAAAAACAAATCCTATATTTCTTCTTCTAAAAATAGCTAGTGGATTTTCTTTTAAATTATATATGTTTTCGTTATCTATAATAACTTCTCCTGATGTTGGAAAATCAACACCTCCTATAAGTTGAAGCAAAGTGCTTTTCCCAGAACCTGATGCCCCTATTATAGCTATAAATTCACCTTTATTTATTTCTAAATTTGCATTTTTTAAAGCATAAGTTAAATTATCCTTCTTTCCATAAACCTTATTTAAATCTCTAACTTTTATTATCTTCATATTTACCCTCCTAAAGCTTCTATTTAACTTTATACTTTAATATTACATTTTAAATATTACCTTAGAATTAATTCATTTACTACAATTTAGTAATAAACGCAAAAAACCACCTCAAGAAATCTTGAGGTGGTTTTTATTACTTAAATTATTTGATTAAAGAATGTCCTGTCATTTCAACTGGTTGTTCTAATCCCATTTCTCCTAGCATTGTTGGTGCTATATCTGAAAGTTTACCGTGCTCTAATGTTTTACCTGCTGTGTGGTTTGAAACCCAAACAAATGGTACTGGCATAGTTGTGTGAGCTGTAAATGGATTTCCTGTTGAGAAGTCTATCATTTTTTCAGCGTTTCCGTGGTCAGCTGTTATAAATAATGATCCATCTTTTTCTAATATTTTATCTACTACTTTTCCTACACACTCATCAACTGTTTCGATTGCTTTAACAGCTGCTGGGATAACTCCTGTATGTCCTACCATATCTGGGTTTGCGTAGTTTAAGATTATCATGTCATATTTATCGCTATCTATTCTAGCTAATAATTCATCAGTTACTTCGTAAGCGCTCATTTCTGGTTTTAAGTCATAAGTAGCTACTTTTGGTGAAGCTATTAATGCTCTATCTTCGTTAGCGTTTGGAGTTTCAACTCCTCCGTTAAAGAAGAATGTTACGTGAGCGTATTTTTCAGTTTCTGCTATTCTTAATTGGTTTAATCCTTTAGCTGAAACGAACTCTCCTAAAGTATTAGTTAAAGTTTGTGGTTTAAATGCAACTTCAACACACTCAAAAGTTTTATCGTATTGAGTCATTGTAACGAAAGTTAAGTTCATTTTTTCAGTTTTGAAACCTTCGAATGATTTTTCAGCTAATGCAGCTGTAAGTTCTCTAGCTCTATCTGGTCTAAAGTTGAAGAATATTACTGAATCTCCATCTTTAACTTTTGCAACTGGGTGTCCATCTTCCATTATTACGCATGGTAATACGAACTCATCAGTTTTGTTATCGTGGTATGATTTTTCGATAGCTTCAAGAGGGCTGTTTGCAGTTTCACCTTCACCTTTAACGATAGCGTTATAAGCAAGTTCAACTCTTTCCCATCTGTTATCTCTATCCATAGCGTAGTATCTTCCGCTGATTGTTGCGATTTGACCTACTCCTCCTTCTTTCATCATATCTTCAGTTTTAGCTATAAACTCTTTACCTGATGATGGTGCAACGTCTCTACCATCCATAAATGCGTGAACATATACTTTTTGTATTCCTTCATTTTTAGCGAATTGTAATAATCCTCTTAAATGTTCTATGTGAGAGTGAACTCCTCCGTCAGATAAAAGTCCCATTAAGTGAAGTGCTGTGTTGTTCTTTTTAGCGTGTTCCATAGCATTTTTTAAAGCTTCGTTTTCGAAAACTTCTCCGTCAGCCATAGCTTTAGTTATTCTAGTTAACTCTTGGTATACAATTCTTCCTGCACCTATGTTTAAGTGTCCAACCTCTGAGTTACCCATTTGTCCTTCTGGAAGACCAACAGCCATTCCTGAAGCTTCTAAAGTTGTGTTTGGATATTCCTTCATTAATCTATCTATGTTAGGTTTTTTAGCTAATGATACTGCGTTTCCTTCTGAAGCTGCTTCTAAACCGAAACCGTCCATTATCATTAACATTACAGGTTTTTTAGTCATAATCTCTACCTCCATTTATTTAAAAACAATCAAGTACATCTTAATATTAAATTTCTCTTTTTGTACCGTTTTTATTATACTACAATAAAATTTCCATAACAATAAAAAGCAATAGTTATGAAAGAATTACTATTCAATCATGACTATTGCTTTTTTAGTTAAATCTACTAATAAATCTAATACTTAGAATTAGTAGTTAACGATAGCAGCAAAGTCTGAAGCTACTAAACTAGCTCCACCAACTAAAGCTCCGTCAATGTCTGATTGAGCCATTTGCTCTTTTATTGTTCCTGGTTTAACTGATCCACCGTATTGGATTCTTACTTTATCAGCTACTTCTTTACCGAACATTTCAGCTACAACGTTTCTTACAGCAGCTATAGTTTCGTTAGCTTGCTCTGAAGTAGCAGTTTTACCAGTTCCGATAGCCCAGATTGGCTCGTAAGCGATAACAACTTTTTCAGCTTGCTCTTTAGTTAATCCAGCTAAGTCAGCTTTGATTTGTCCAGCTAAAACTGAAACGTAGTTTCCTGATTCTCTTTGCTCTAAAGTTTCTCCACAGCAAAGGATAGGAGTTATATCGTGTGCGAAAGCAGCTTTAACTTTTAAGTTACAAGTTTCGTCTGTTTCGTTGAAGTATTCTCTTCTTTCACTATGTCCGATTACAACGTACTCGATTCCCATAGCTTTAAGCATTACTGGTGAAACTTCTCCAGTGAAAGCTCCTTTTTCTTCAAAGTGCATGTTTTGAGCAGCAACTTTAACATTTGATCCTTCTGCAGCTTTTAAAGCAGCATCTAAGCATACGAAAGTTGGGCATACTACTACATCACAAGTAGCATCTTTAACTAATGGTTTTAATTCGTTTATCATTTCTACAGCTTCTGCTGGAGTTTTGTGCATTTTCCAGTTTCCTGCGATTATTGGTTTTCTCATTTAATTCACCTCTATAATAATTTACTTATTTAGTAAATTAGCCATCCAAAATATTCTCTTCCGGATGGCCAATATTAATTTATAAAAACTATTTTTTAAATTAGCTGTTTAAAGCATCGATTCCTGGTAATACTTTACCTTCTAAGAATTCTAATGAAGCTCCACCACCTGTTGAGATGTGAGTCATTTTATCTCCGAATCCTAAGATGTTAACAGCTGCAGCTGAATCTCCACCACCTATAATAGTAGTAGCATCTGATTCTGCCATAGCTTCAGCTACTGCAATAGTACCTTTGTTGAAGTTATCGAATTCGAATACTCCCATAGGTCCGTTCCAGATAACTGTTTTAGCTTCTCTTACAGCGTCAGCATATATTTTTTCTGTTTTAGGTCCGATATCTAATCCCATGAATCCAGCTGGAATGTTTTGATCTTCAGTTACTACTGCTTCAACATCTTTGAACTCAGCAGCTACTCTGTGGTCTACAGGTAATAAGAATTTAACTCCTTTTTCTGCTGCTTTATCGATCATTTCTTTAGCGTAGTCTAATCTATCAGCTTCAACTAATGAAGTTCCGATTTCATATCCTTGAGCTTTTAAGAATGTGTAAGCCATTCCTCCACCGATGATTAATGTATCAACTTTTTCTAAAAGGTTGTTTATAACGTTGATCTTATCTGAAACTTTAGCTCCTCCTAAGATAGCAACGAAAGGTCTTTCTGGTGCTTCAACAGCGCTTCCTAAGAATTTTAATTCTTTTTGAATTAAGTATCCGCAAACAGCTGTATCTAAGAACTCAGTAACTCCTACTGTTGAACAGTGAGCTCTGTGAGCAGTTCCGAAAGCATCGTTAACGAAAACGTCAGCAAGTGAAGCTAATTCTTTAGAGAATTCTTCTCCGTTTTTAGTTTCTTCTTTTCTGAATCTTGTGTTTTCTAATAAAACAACGTCTCCGTCTTTCATATCAGCAACAGCTTTTTTAGCATTTTCTCCAACAACGTTGTCGTCAGCTGCAAAAACTACTTATTTACCAAGCATTTCGCTTAATCTTTTAGCAACTGGTGCTAAAGAGAATTCTGGTTTAGCTTCTCCTTTTGGTTTACCCATGTGTGAGCAAAGGATAACTTTTGCACCATTATCTACTAAGTATTTGATTGTTGGAAGTGCTCCATTTAATCTATTTTCATCAGTTATAACGCCATCTTTTAATGGAACGTTGAAGTCACATCTTACTAAGACTTTCTTACCTTTAACTTGAATATCTTCTACAGTCTTTTTATTGAAGTTCATCTCATTCACCTCTTATAAAATTTATATTTGAATTTTAAAATAGTCTGGCCTTATAGCCTTATACTACAAAACCAGACTTATAAAACTTTTAATTACTATCTAATTAATAGATTACTTTAAGTTAGCGAAGTATCCTAAAGTTCTGATTAATTGGTTAGTGTATGACATTTCGTTATCATACCATGAAGCAACTTTAACTAATTGTTCTCCGTTAACTTCCATGATTTTAGTTTGAGTTGCATCGAATAATGATCCGAAGCTGATTCCGATTACGTCTGATGATACTATTGGATCTTCAGTGTATCCGTATGATTCGTTAGCAGCAGCTTTCATTGCAGCGTTGATTTCTTCAACTGTAGTGTTTTTGTTAAGTACGCAAACTAACTCAGTTAATGATCCAGTTATTACTGGAACTCTTTGTGCGTTTCCGTCTAATTTACCAGCTAATTCTGGGATAACTAATCCGATAGCTTTAGCAGCTCCAGTTGAGTTAGGGATGATTGAAGCAGCAGCAGCTCTTGCTCTTCTTAAATCACCTTTACCATGTGGTGCATCTAAAGTATTTTGATCGTTAGTGTAAGCGTGGATTGTAGTCATGAATCCTTCTTTTAAACCGAATTGATCGTTTAATACTTTAGCCATTGGTGCTAAACAGTTAGTAGTACATGAAGCACCTGAGATAACTGTATCGCTAGCTTTTAATATTTCATTGTTTATGTTGTAAACAACTGTTGGAAGGTCGTTTCCAGCTGGAGCTGAGATAACAACTTTCTTAGCGCCTGCTTCGATGTGAGCTGAAGCTTTGTCTTTTGATGCGAAGAATCCAGTACACTCTAAAACGATGTCTACGTTTAATTCTCCCCATGGTAAGTTTTTAGGTTCTCTTTCTGCAGTAACTTTAATTTCTTTTCCGTTAACTACGAAAGCTCCTTCTTTAACTTCGATTTCTCCATCGAATCTTCCTTGTGCTGAATCATATTTGAATAGGTGTGCTAAAGTTTTAGCATCTGTTAAGTCGTTGATTGCAACAACGTTGAACTCAGGGTTGTTGATCATTAATCTTAAAGCTAATCTTCCTATTCTTCCAAAACCATTAATTGCTACATTTACCATTGTAAATACCTCCTAAAAATAGCCTTTATAAAAATTTTTTTTATAAACGATTTTATTAATTATTTTGCTTAGATAAAATCTTTACGATTTCTCTAGCGCAAGCTTCGTCAGTAACTAGTACTCCGTTAGTATTACCCTTTTGAGTAACAATTATTGACTCAAGCTTATTTTTTCCACCAGCGACAGCAATATGTGTGCTAATCCCTCTAGCTTCAAAAATATTTATTCCAATAGCAGTTGTTTTTGCAACCACTTTAGAAGCTTTATTAAAGTAACATCCACATGCTTCTCCCACAGCTTCCAGACTTTTTAACTTTTCAATACTCTTTTCTGAAAGCCCTCTTTTCTCTGCCATTTCTATAGCATTTCCAATTCCGTAAAGAAATATGTCTGCATTTTCTACAGATTCTAAAACTTCTTTTACTTCTCTTTCTTCTTTAAGAGACTTTAAAAGCTCTGGACTGATGTTTTCAGGGATATGAAGCATTTTATAAGTTCCATTTAGTTTACTTGCAAGTAAGGCTGCTAATGTATTTGCTTGAACTTCAACAGTTCTTCCCATTCCACCTCTTGCTGGAACTACTAGGACACGAGATACATTGTTAACCTTTGACAGTGATTCAACTGTCTCTTTAACAGCAGTGCCTCCTGTAATTGCTATGGTATCATTATCCTTAACCATTTTCTTTAAGTAGTTTGAAGCTGCCTTTCCTAAATCACTAAGAATTGCAGGATTCTTATCTACATCTCCTGGGACTATTATTACTTTTTTAACTTTAAGAAGATTACAAACTTCACTTTCAACATCTGAAAGGCCCTTAAGTTCGTGCACAAAAGCATTTAACTTGTAAACAAGTTCTTCACCTTCTTTAGTAACTGTCATACCTGGAGTATTAATATCTATAAGCCCTTGTCCTTTTAAAAAGGTTATCTCAGTTCTAACTATTCTTTCGCTTAAATGAAGCTCACTTGCTAAAACTCTTCTGCCTATAGGTTGATTAAAATAAATGGCCCTTAGTATATTGTACCTTTTTTCTAGTAAATCTACAACTTCAGGAACTATTTTCTTTTGCAAATTAATAATTTCTTGCAATTTAAAACACTCCTCTGGTCATCCAAAGACCCACTCTATTTTTTTTCGTCCCACAAGTTATATTATAAGTTATATCTGCCAATTTTTAAACCCTAAATTAAAAGTTTTTTGTTAATTCTTCTAAATTAATATCCTTTACATATAATTTAAATGCACTTTAGCCTTAGAATAGACTAGCTTAAGATAGGTTGTAGGAACGAGATTACTTCTTTAGAAAAATTTAGGGCAAAAGTAATTTAAATTACTTTTACCCTACCTCTTATAGAATATATTTTATAATCGCTTTCTTTTGCTAGAAGATGGGATATTAATTTCTTCTCTGTATTTTGCTACAGTTCTTCTTGAAATTTTAATATTTTCCTCTTTTAACATATCAGAAATATTTTGATCTGAGTAAGGCTTAGACTTATTTTCTCCATCAATTATTTCTTTTATTCTATTTTTTATTTTTAAAACTCCTAAATCTTCATCATTTCCTATAGCTGTAGTAAATAAATCTTTAATTTTTACAGTTCCTCTATCTATTAAGATATATTTATCTTTTATAGCTCTACTTATAGTTGATTCGTGAAGTTCAAGTTCTTCTGCAATTTCTTTTAGCGTCATAGGTTTTAAGAAATTCTCTCCACGTTTGAAGTATTCTTTTTGCTTTTCTATTATTTTTTCTAATACTCTATAAAGAGTACTTCTTCTTTGTTCTATACTCTTAATTAAAAATAATGCTTTATTAAGCTTTTCTTTTACGTAATCTGTAGTCTCTTTGTTTTCATCATTATTTATAATAGTTTTATATGTATTACTTATAGAAAGCTTAGGAATTACGCTATCATTCATTATTATAACGTATTCATCATTAAATTCACGTATAGCTGCATCTGGGATTATAAACTTAACTTCTTCACCAGTATAAAACCCTCTTGAAGGTTTTGGCTCTAATTTTTTAACTACATCTCCGTACCTTTGGGCTTCTCTAGGTGAAATAGAAAACTTTTTAGCTATATCTCCGTATTTGTTGTTTGCTATGTCTTCTAGGTGGTTATTTACAATTTCAACCATTATTTCATCATCTAAAGCTAATTTATCTAATTGAATAAGGAGACATTCTTTAATATCTCTAGCCCCTATTCCGTAAGGTTCTAAATCTTGAACAACTTCTAAAGCTTCTAAAACCTTTTCTTCCCCTATGTTAAGTTCTTCTGCTATATCTTTAGTTTTGCACTCTAAGTATCCTCTATGGTCTAAGTTTTCTATTATATAATCTCCTATTTCTTTAGTTAGATTATCTACTTCCATTTCCATAAGCTCTTCGTGTAAAAACTCTTTAAGAGATTTCTTCTCTGAAATAAAGTTAAATGGTGACACATCTTCGTTATCGTATGAACTGTAGCTTTGCGCACCATAATTATCAAATTCAAAGTATTTAATCATTTCTTTGTAATCATATTTATCCATTCCGTTGTCTTCACTTATTGAAGATTTTTCACTATAATCTTCTTTTAAATTTAAAACTGGATTTTCTGCATATTCTTTATCTATATATTCTCTAAGTTCAGTAACAGACATTTGTAATAGCTTAATTGACATTTGCATCTCTTGGGTCATAACAAGTTTTTGCTCTTGAGTTAAGCTAATAGAATAATCCATCTTCATATTATCACCTACTAATTTTCTCTAATACTCTTAAAAATTAATTTCTGTAATCATTATAGCATATATTAGGAAATTTAGGCTTTAAATTCTATTACCTCAAATAGCCTGTTTGGAACTTTAATTTCTCCATTTTTAACTTTTTCTTTGTAGTACTTTAGTTTTTTCATAGTATCCTTTGAGACATATTTTGAGGTAGAAGGTGCATAATCTATACCACCATCAGCTAGCCCAAACTCCGATTTATTCATAAGTCCACTTTTAAATTTACCTTCAACAAAATCTCCTGTAACATCATATAGAGATTTGTTTACATATTTCATCATAGAAGATATTATTACATCTTTATACTCTTTAATGCTTTCACTTTGATCGTTATCTACTCCTATTGCTTTTTTATTTAATTCTTTAGCTGCTTTAAATACACCAATACCAGACTTTCCTGCAGTATGAAAAATTATATCACAACCGCTCTCATATAGAGCTTTTGCTTCTTTATAAGCTTTTTCTTCCTTTTGGTAACCTTCTACAAACCTAACATTTTCTCTGTTTACTAAATTTTTTTCTAATCCATTATTTACAGTTTTTACGCCGCAAGCATATCCTGTTAAAAATTTCAGTCCGTCTTCATCATCCTTTCCACCAACGTATCCTACCTTTTTAGTTTTTGTTTCGTTTCCTGCTATAATACCCATCAAAAAACCACCTTCTTCGTGGTTATAAGTTATAGATTTTACGTTAGGTTCATCTATTACGCAGTCAACTATAACAAAGTTTTTAATCCTCTTTTCTCTAGCCATCTTTTTTACTATGTCTTGATAAGGGGCTCCTATAAAGATTATTAAATCGCTCTTAGCACAAATTTTTCTTATAGTTCCTTCGTTCTCACTTGATTCATCTAATTCCTCATAAATAGGATTTAAGGAGAAATCTTTAGCACCCTTTTCTACACCTCGCTTACTTATATCTCCAAAGGATTCATCTTCGAAGCTTGGGGCTAGTAGCGCTACAGTATTATTGTTATTTAGCACATCTTCTTTTTTTAATTCCTTTGAACAACCTGTAATTGATGTAATTATATATAAACATACTATGATTACAAATAAGAATGAAATTTCCCTATTATTTTTTATTTTCTCCAAAATTATCACCTCACTTTTATTTAAGTTAAGATTATTTTCCCCAAAATAAAAAAATCCATGCTTAGCACGGATTTTTTGATAATTATTTTTCACTTGCGAAGAAAAAGCCAACAGCTTTATTTCCTGAATGGATTCCAACAGAACACCCTATTGGAACTTCTAAATATTCTATGTTATTTTCTATTAAGTAATCTCTTAAAACAGTATATATCTCATCGCTATCTAAGTTTATTAAAATTACTGGCAGGTCTTTTCTAGGCTTAAATTTTTCTATATCAGAAATTATTTTTTTAGCAGCCTTTTTATTTCCACGAACCTTATCTTTAAGTGCCATAACCCCATCTCTTACTTCTAAGATAAGTCTAATTCCTAGTATTCCAGTTACTACACTAACTGCTTTAGGTAGTCTTCCACCTCTAACTAAGTTATCTAAAGATTCAAAGCTTAATGATGAATTTATGTGAGATTTTAAATCTTCGATTTCTTCTGCTATTTCTGAAATTGGCATTCCTGAATCTCTAAGCTTTGCAGCTTTTATAACTAGTAAGCCAAGGCCTGATGTTATAGTTTGAGAATCTACTATATAAACATCTTCTGTCTCTAGCATTTGCTTTGCTAAACAAGCTGATTGATAAGTTCCACTCATACCTGATGACATTATTATAGAAAGGACTTTATATCCTTCATCTAAATATTTCTTATATACTTCTACAAATCTGTTTGGAGTAATCTGTGCCGTTGTTGGGAACACATCTCCTTTTTCTATTCTTTCGAACACTTCAGGTAGTTCAATCTCTACTCCATCTAAATAACTCTCTTCTCCAAAGTTAATTAGAACTGGTAAAACTTCTATGTCTAATTCTTTTAGTAAGTCTTTTGGTAAGTCAACTGTACTATCTGTTATAATTTTTATTTTTTCCATTTTTCAGTATCCCTTTCTACTATTTCATATTTGGAAATCCTATCTGTCTTAATGCCTCATATGCTACTATCGCTGCTGTATTTGATAAATTTAAGCTTCTAGTACTTGTCTTTATCATAGGAATTCTGATACCTTTATGCGCATTATGTACATCTTCTGGAACCCCACATGTTTCTCTTCCAAACATTATGAAATCTCCATCCTTATATTCAACTTCGTCATAGTGCTCTCCACCATGTGTAGTAGCTAAATATATGTTTCTATCACCATATTTTTTCATAAACTCTTCATAGCTTTCATGAACTTCTAATTTAAGTTCGTCCCAATAATCTAATCCAGATCTTTTTACCTGCTTGTCACTTATATCGAAACTAAGTGGCTTAATTAGGTGTAGCGTTGCGTCTGTTAGTACGCAAGTTCTCGCTATATTACCTGTGTTTTGTGGTATTTGTGGTTGATACAAAACTATATTTATACTCAAAATAATCACCTTCCATTTTAAGAAAAAATAAGATGAAAATCCTTTCATCTTAACTCTTAACATTAACCTAATATAGAAATAATACTACACTACTTAAGTTAATGTCAAAATTTTAAATTTCTATTTTTAATCTAAAACAAACTTTTTAACAGCTTTTCCTACACCATCTTTAATATTTGTATCTGTGATGTAATCAGCTTTTTCTTTTAATTTATCTATACCGTTTCCCATTGCAATTCCAAGACCTGCATATTCTATCATGCTTATATCATTTTCGTTATCTCCTATGCAAATAATCTCTTCTCTTTTTACACCATACTTTTCTCCAAGCACTTTAACTGCTCTTCCTTTTGAAACTCCTTTTTCATTTATCTCAATACTTGAGTCTCCTGAAAGATAAAAAGTAATTCCATCTACTTCTTTTAATCTATCTCTAAATTTTCTAAGACCTTTTTTAGTTTTTCTAAAGGCTATACATTTAGTTACTACGCCCTCATTTTCTTTAAGCCATTTTTCTAAGCTTTCTTCACTTTTTATGGTTTTAAGCCTTATATTAAAATCATCTAATTCTTTGCAAGGCAATACTACTTTACCTACAAAAGCACTTAAGTATGAATTAGTTATAATCTCATCTACAGTGTGCATATGTAAAATTACTTTGCATTCTTTTGCTATTTTAAATAGCTTTCTTATAGCTTCGCTATTAATTTTACTTCTATAAATAACATCCTCTGAATATTTTTCACGAATAACTGCACCATTACCTGCTATAACTGCTGATTTTGCACCTATAAATTCTGAAAAATACGCAGCATTGTTATATAATCTGCCTGTTGTTACTACTATATGAGTTCCCCTATCGCTAGCTTCCTTTAATACCTTTTTATTAAAGTCACTAATCTTATGTTTTTCCCCAAGTAAAGTTCCATCCATATCTATACAAACCATCTTGTACTTACTTTTTGTCATAGCTTATGTTCCCTCCAAAATCGCCTTTACTTTAAAATATAGCAAGTTAAATATTTAACTTGCTATATTATCTATAAAACATTATACATTTAATTAACTTTTTCTTCCACACAAAACTATAATTTAAATTAAATATAACTTTTGTGATAATAATTTAATCTTTTAAGTAGCTGGTGTTTGAACAGCCGGGTCTCCATTTTCTGGCTTTGGATCTTCTTTTGGAACTTCTGGTTTAACTTCAGGTTTAACCTCAGGCTTAACTTCAGGTTTTTTAGTTCCAACCCTTACTTCTTTTTGAACCATAGCATAAGTATCAGTTGAAACTAATTCTTTATTTATAACTTTTCCATCTTTATAAGTTAACTGATATCCTTTAGCTACATAACCTGCTTGTCCTGCTGATTCAACTACTCTCTTACCTTCTTCTAGAGTTGGATCTTTCACTATTTTCTCTGTTGGAGGAATAGTTCTTATGATTTCATTAGCCATTTCATAAGTTTTTCCACCTAATGCATTTTTATCTCCATACACTTTAAAAGTAGCTACTTTATTGCTTGTGTATCCTTGTATATATATTGGGAAGTCATAAGTGTTTTTTATTTTAAAATCTAAATAACCCCAAGCTACTGTAGCATCTAAACCTGGCTTTGCATACCCTACTGTAAGTGAGTGATTATGTCTTTCAGCAGGTCTTAAGTTTGCTCTCATAACAGCTCTATATAAAGCACTTGAAACTTGGCAGATTCCTCCACCTATATCTTTTTCTATTTTATTGTTTATATAAACATTACCTTCTTTATATCTACTCTTATCTCTTTGAGTAGCCTCACTATAACTAAATACTTCTCCTGGCATAAGAAGCGTTCCATTAACAAAGTCAGTAGCAACTGCTATGTTCGTTGACCTTGAATAATCGGATGTAGTATATGCACTTGAGTACTCACCCATAACACCATTTATTTTCTCTAAATCTTTTTTCAAAACTTTAGGCTCTTGAACTTTTGTACTTACAGTTAAAACTGTTTCTTTAGATAAATCACCATTTATAGCTTCTTTTAATTTAGAATCTAGTTCTTTTTTATCTATAACATTACCTGATTTTCCTTCTGTTATGTTTTTGGCTCCACCGACACTTATAGTTAACTTAGCATCTTGTGGTTTATTACTAAGCTTATCTATTATTTTTTCTTCTAGATTTACTAGCTTTTTGTTATCATAAAAAAACTTTATAGGTATCTCAGTCTTTTTACCTTTATTAATCAAAGAATTCTTTTCTAAAAGATTTTCATCTTTTCCATATTTTAAAGCATCTTCTGCTGTTAAATCTAAATCATATTTTGGATCTATATCCTTATATTTTGCTTTAAATTCTTTATCTGTTCCTTCTACTTTTATAGTTATTTCTTTATTATTAATTTTTTTTGTATAATTATCTTTTAATAATACCTTTGCTTCATCTAATGTTTTATTAGATAAATCAACTTCACCTACAAATACTCCTGGATAAATTTTATTTTCATACTTTTCTACATTTTCCCTTGCAAAAGATATGTAACCAAATACCCCAGCAAAAGCTAATACTGCTGCAACTGATGCCCCGATTATAATATTCTTTTTCTTACTACTTCCTTTAGGCTCGCTCACTTAACATTTCCCCCATTCATTTAGAGTTGTCCATTCATAAATCTAACAAATAAATTATATATTACAAAATATCATATTTTAAGTAATTTATTGTAATAATGATTTATTTTAAGATATATTTGTAATTATTAATAAAATTTTAAATATAATTAGAGTTAAGCTATAAAGAAGAGTAAATCTTGTTATTTTTTCGATAACTTTCCTCACTTTATAACCTAACTCAATTTTTATCCTTCTATCTTTACTTTTGATCTAATTTGAGAAGATTCACCATCATAATCAAAAGCATCTATTCCTATTTCAAGTATTCTACCTTTAGGTTTATATATTTTACTTAAAGGAATTTTGTAGGAAGTATCTGTTTTATCAACAGTTCCAATCCAATATCCATCAACGAATATATTGTACCCTAAAAGGTCTATGTCTGTGTTTTTCTCCCAAGCTACGTGGATAAATTTATTATCAGCATAAGCTTTTAAGCCTTTTACTCCTCTAGGTTGAGTTAAAAGATCTAATTTTACCCCAAAGTTTGCATCAACAGGATTTCCAACACCTTTTACATTTTCATTTTCTGAATACTGCCAAATTCTCCATCTAGTCCACCCGCCAACGTTTGGTGGATATGGAGGGTTACTTGGAATATTTGTATACATAGCAATCCAAAGAGGCATATTTTTTAAAGGTTGCTCTCCATTGCTATTTTTAAAATCTCCGTAAAGGTCTACGAAAAATGTACCTGTATAAAGCATTAGTCTTCTTCTAGTCTTTTTTTCAAACCTATTTCTAAATCTATCTATCCAGTTTAACATTGCATCGTTAGATAGTTTATTTTCTATAGGAGTCTCAACATCTAAGACAGGAAATAAATCTCCGTAATTTTTATTTCCGAAGCCCTTTGAAAGTATTCCTATAAAATCATCGCATTGTTCATCTGCACTTACTAAATTATATGATGGTACACCAAAGTGATATGCACCAACTGGAATTTTATATCCTCTACTTTGTTTTGCAAATTCTACGAATTTTTTATCTTCTCTAAACTTTCCACTTCCAGAACCAGAAGACCTTAAGTATAGAAAGTCTATAGTACTTGCTAAGACTTTAAAGTCAACATTTTGACTATATTCATTTAAATCAATTCCAAATGTGTCTTTTGGACCTTTATCTTGCATATATCCTCCAAATAATAATATTCCTCCTTAATAGAATATTATTTTGGAAATAAAAAGTTACTACATTCTAAATCTTACATAAAAACTTATATCGTTTCCGTAACACTCTGCCCAAATCTTACCGTTATGTCTTTCTATAATATTTTTAGTTATAGCAAGCCCAAGCCCTGTTCCTCCACTGTTTGTATTTCTAGATTCGTCTAATCTATAGAATCTATCAAATAATTTTTGAAGTTTTTCTTCTGGGATATTATCTCCTCTATTTTTAACAGAGATAGTTACAAAGTTGTCTTTCTTATAAACTCCAATTATAACAGCCCCTGGCTTATAAGAATATTTAACAGCATTAGTTAAAAGGTTCTCAATAGCTCGAACCATCTTAGATACATCTAAGCTTAAAATTATCTTTTCATCTGATAATGTAAGGATTTGCTCTATATCATTTTCTTCAAAGAAAGGTTTCATTTCTTCTGAAATTTGTGATATGAAATCAACTAAATTAACTTCACTCTTTTCTAAAGTCATATCACTATTATTTATTTTAGTGTATTCAAATAAATCTTCTATTAAAGCTTTAAGCTGTTCTGATTTATTAAATGCTATATCTAAATATTCTTTCATTTTTTCTTTTGAGTCATATCTTCCATCTTTAACAAGACCGATATATCCCATAACTGATGTAAGAGGAGTTCTTAAATCGTGAGAAACGTTTGTTATAAGATCTGACTTTGTTTTCTCTGCTAACTTTTGAGCTTCTATTTGCTTATTTACTTCTCTTGCCATTATATTTATATTTTTTGAAATTCTAGAGATTTCATCCTCTCCTCTTTCAGGAATAACGTAATCTAATTCACCTTCTGCAATCACTTTAAGTCCTTCTGAAATTTCGTGAATATACTTCATTTTATTTTTTGTTACTATTAAAAATAAAATAATAAAAGCTAGAAATGCAAGAACCATTGCTAAAAATGAGTTTTCTACAGTCTTTTCTAAGTTTTCGATTCGTCCTGTAGGTATTGCTTTATAGATTAAGTAGTATTGCTCTTTTCCAAGTGAAATAGGATAAAGTGCTGTAAACTCCTTTGGTTTACTTTCGTTTGTTGAAATATCGTATCTACCATTATGTTCTACTGCAAATTCTTCTTCGTATTTATTTTCTGATATTCCTTTTAAAATACTAAATATATCTACTTTTTCGTTAGATACGTTTGGAGTTTTTCTTAAAACATTACCCTCTAAATCAGTTATAAATACTAAATCACCCTCATGCTTATACATATTAAACACGTCTTGGAAGTATTTATTATCATTAATATCTATAGTTCTTTTTTCTCCATTAACATCAACAGTTCTATTTTCTTCAATATATCTTGCCATATGCTCAGCATTATTACTTAGTGAATCATAATCATATTTAATAACTGATGTATAAACAATATTTCTAAATAGATTATTAGTAACCATATAAATAGCACCGGCTATTAAAAAACAAACTATTATAGCAATAACTAATTCAAATTGAACACTTTGCTTTATCTTCCTATCTAACCTTTCAATTAAAAACTTAATTCTAATTGTTAGCCCTTTAAGTTTCTTTCCAATAAAGCTATTACTAAATCTATTTTTTAATCTAGCCCTAAGCTTTTCTTTTTTAGGCTTTTCTCCTTTATCTTTTTTTCTACTTATCAATTTTATATCCTACCCCCCATACAGTCTTAATAAATCTTGGATTTCTAGGATTTTCTTCTATCTTTTCTCTTATCTTTCTTATGTGCACCATAACCGTGTTATCTGACTCTAAGTATTCTTGTTTCCATACACTTTCGTATATATTTACTATAGAAAATACTTTTCCACGATTTTTAGCAAGTAAAACTAAAATATCAAATTCAGTTGGAGTAAATTTTATAAATTCTTCTCCTAGATATACTTCGTGAGTATCTAATTTTATATTTAAATCTTCAATATTTTCTTTTAAACTTGTATCATCTTCTTTAGAAAATTTATTGAATTTTTTATATCTTCTAAGTTGTGATTTTACTCTAGCTATAAGTTCTAATGTATTAAATGGTTTGCTTAAATAATCATCAGCTCCCATATTAAGTCCTAAAATCTTATCTATATCTTCTGATTTAGCAGATAACATTATTATTGGCATTTCAGAATTTTCTCTTATTTTTAAACAAGTTTGAATCCCATCCATCTTAGGCATCATTACATCTAAAATAACTAAATCTATATCTTTTTCTTCTAAAAGATTTAAAGCTTCTATACCGTTTTCAGCCTTAAAAGTTTCATATCCTTCGCCTTTTAAATATATCTCAACTAAATCCCTTATTTCTTTTTCATCATCTACAATAAGAATTCTCTCTTTTTCCATTACTTATACCTCCAATATACCTCTTATTCTAAGGTTTATATCTTAATAAAACCCTAGAGATTTTCTTAATATTTTCTTAAACAAACTTCTACATTTTATTTTAAACTAGATAGAGAAAAAAATATAGGATGAGATACTAATAGTAGTATCTCATCCTATATATTAATTCTATACTAATTTAAGTTTTAATTATCTTTTTTCTTTTAAAGATTCTTCTATTATTTTATCTACTAATCCAGCATAAGAAAGATTTTTTCCAGCTGCACTTTTAGGGAATAAACTATTTTTAGTCATTCCAGGTAAAGTATTAACTTCTAAAAGGTATGGAACCTTATCTTCTGTTATAATAAAATCAATTCTTGCATAAACAGAACACTTTAAAGCTCTGAAAGTTTTAAGTGTCATATCTAAAACTTCTTCGTGAAGTTTTTCTTCAAGTTCTATAACATACTCGTCTGAACCACCGTCTTTATATTTAGCTTCAAAATCAAAAAATTCCGCATTTGGCTTTATAGCTACAACTGGGTACATTTCATTTTGTAAAACAGGACAAGTTATCTCTTCACCTTTAATAAACTTTTCAATCATAACTTCTGTATCCCATTTAAAGGCTTCTTTAACTGCGTTTTCTACCTCTTCTTTTGATTTTATTATAAATGTAGCAACACTTGAACCTCCGTGAGTTGGTTTTATAACTACAGGATATCCTAATTTTTCTATTTCTTTGTAATCTAATTCTTCGTAGCTTCTTAAGTTTATCCACTCTGCTGTTCTAATTCCAGCTACTTTTAAAAGGCTCTTAGTCATATCTTTGTCCATACAAGCTGCGCTACTTAAAGGACCACAACCTGAATAAGGTATATCTAACGCTTGAAGAACTGATTGAACAGTACCATCTTCACCAAATTGTCCATGAAGTGCTAAAAGTGCAAAATCTATCTTTTCTTCTAAAACCTTATGAATTATATCTTCTTTTTTATCTATAACGATGCCACAAACATCATATTTATTTCTATCTATATTTTCTAAAATTGAATTACCACTTTTTAATGAAATTTCTCTCTCAGATGAGATTCCTCCCATTATAACTCCAACTTTCATTTAATTCCCTCCAAACATTTTATAAGCTTTAACTTTTACATTATATCACTTCTATTTATCAAAATACAAAATATCAGAATATTTTAATATAAAAATTCGCAATCTTTCTATCTTGCAATTATATTTATAGTAGTATAGTGTAATTATTATAAAAAACTAATAAGGAGAAACTTTATGAACGACAAGAAAAAAGCAATAATATTAATAATTATTTCAGCTCTTTGTTTTGCTTTAATGAGTACATTCGTTAAACTCTCAGGGGATATCCCTTCTATAGAAAAGAGCCTTTTTAGAAATTCAGTAAGCTTTGTTGTAGCATTTTATATTATAGTAAAAAGTGGAGATAGTTTCTTTGGTAAAAAAGAAAATAGAAAATACTTAATCGGAAGATCTTTACTTGGAACTTTAGGAATAGTTGCAAATTACTACGCTATAGAACATTTAATATTAGCTGATGCTAATATGTTAAACAAGCTGTCACCTTTCTTTGTAATTATTTTTTCTTATATATTTTTAAAAGAAAAAATAACTCCAAAGCAAATGATAATACTTGTAATAGCTTTTGTAGGTAGCTTATTTATAATAAAGCCATCATTTAATTTATCAGTTATTCCAGCACTGATAGGTGCATCTTCTGCAATATTTGCAGGTGGTGCTTATACCTTTGTAAGATTTTTAGGAAATAAAGAAAAAGGACCTACAATAGTATTTTTCTTTTCTGCATTTTCAATAGTATCAACACTGCCATTTGTAATTGCAGATTTCGTTGTGCCAAACCCAATGCAAGCTTTTTACTTATTTATGGCAGGAGTGTTTGCATCTATCGCACAGTTTGCACTTACAGCTGCATATAAACATGCACCAGCTAGAGAAATATCAATTTACGATTACACTCAAATAATTTTCTCAGCTATAATAGGTTTCCTATTATTTGGGCAAATTCCAGATTACCTAAGTTTTATAGGCTACGCATTAATTATAGGTGCATCACTTATAATGTTTATTTACAACAATAGACTCGCAAAAAAAGTCTTAGAAAGAACATAAATAAAAGTAATAAAAGCCAAGGTTAACCTTGGCTTTTATCATCTTAAATATAAGAAAGTAAATATCCACTTTCAATATAGACCTTTAAGTCTTATATTAAAACAACATAGTAGTATAACATTTCATAAGGAATTTTAAATTATCTTTTTCATCTTTACATACTCAATTTTAATTTACTCTCCTTAGTATTTATAAAAACAACATACTAATATAACATTTCGTAAGCTACTTATAAAAAAATATATACTCTATACTAATAGGGCTTATCAACCCATTTCTATTACATTAACTTCTCACTAAACTTATTAACTGTTTCTTTTATATCTTCTGAATCTAAAATATCTGTTATAACTGCTACTCCATCTACATTTTCTTTTAAGTCAGGTGTTATATTATCAAGCTTTATTCCGCCTATCCCATAAACAGGTATCTTTACTTTATTTCTTATTTCTTTTAAAGTTTCTATACTTATAACGCTAGTATCTTTTGTAGAGGTGCTATAAATTGCGCCGCACCCTAAATAATCAGCGCCAGATTCTAAAGCTTTAATGCTTTCTTCTAAAGTTTTAGTTGAAACACCTATTATTTTTTCTAAACCTAAGATTTTTCTAGCATCTTTTGAGTCCATATCGTCTTGTCCTACGTGCACTCCGCCTGCATCTATAGCTAAAGCAACATCTATCCTATCATTCACTAAAAGAATAGAGTTAAACTCATCGCATAAATCTTTTAATTTTCTTCCACGCTCTACCATAACTTTAGTAGAAACATCCTTATCTCTATATTGAACTAAAGAAACACCAGCCTCTAAAGCTTCTCTAACTTTTTTAAGTAAAGAATCAAACTCTAACCTGTGGTCAGTTACTAAATATATTTTCTTATCTTTAAAATTCTTCATATTTTACCTTACCTCTTTTTATAATTTCTTCGTCAGTTAAAATAGATAGCTTATCTAAAGTTTCATATTTAAACTTCATAAGTCCAAAATCTTTACTTATCTCTTCTCCAAATTCTCCTGAAATCCCCATAGTTAAAAGAGCCTTAGTACACCCAAATATAAGATTTTCTCCTAAATCTTTACCGCACTCTACTGAAAGCATACCTCCAAGCATACAGCCAGTCCCAGTTATTAATGAAAGTTTTGATACCCCATTATTTATTCTTATTTCTCTAAACCCATCAGTTATATAATCTTCTTTACCTGTTATAACTATTATTGTTTTCTTTTCTTTTGAATAAGCTCTTAAATCTTTTCTAAGTTCTTCTGTGTAGCCTGAATCATCCATAGAGTCTATCCCTATAAATTCACTTTTAAGACCTAAAAGATTTTTAACTTCAGTTAAGTTCCCCTTAATTAAAGTTACTCCTATATCTAATAATTCTTTTACTAAATCTCTTCTAACTTTAGTAACGTGACAACCTACAGGATCTAAAACTATAGGAATATTATTTTCCTTAGCCTTTTTTGCTCCTTTTAATATGCTATCTGCCTTTTCACAGCCTAAAGTTCCTATATTTATATGAAGACAGTTAGATATAATAACGCCCTCTTCTATTTCGTATAAATCATCTATCATCATAGGTTTTCCACCGTATGATAATATAGTTTGAGCTACATCATTCATAGTAACTGTATTTGTAATTGAATCTACTAATGGGCTTGAAACCTTAAACTTTTCTGCATTTTTTAAAATATCTCTTAATTCCATACCACTTAATCTCCTTTATAATAAACCAGATTTTTTATATAACTCATAGAAATGATTAGTAGGACCTACCCCTTTTCCAAGTTCAATTCCATGTTCTATAGCAACTGTAATATATCTTTTACCTGATTTTACAGCTTCTTCTATACTCATCCCTTTTGCTAAGTTTGCGGCTATAGCTGATGATAACGTGCATCCTGTTCCGTGAGTGTTTTTAGTATTTAATCTTTCTTGTTTATAATAAGTAAACTTCTCTCCATCATATAAAAGATCAGTTGCATCGTCTTCTAAATGACCACCCTTAACTAAAACGTATTTAGGTCCAAGTTTTTTTAAATCTAATGCAGCTTCTTTCATATCTTCTAAAGTTTTTATTTCTCTTCCTAATATCTCCTCAGCTTCTGGAAGGTTTGGAGTTATAAGAGTTGCTAAAGGAAATAATTCTTCTATTAAAGTATCTTTAGCGTCTTCTGATAATAATTTAAATCCACTTTTTGAAACCATAACTGGATCTACTATAACTTTAGGAAGATTTTCTATATTTCTTAAAGATTTTCCTATAGCTTTTATTGATTCTATCTTTGAAACCATTCCAATTTTTACAGCATCAACTCTTATATCATCAAATATAACTTTTATTTGATCTTCAATCATATCAGGCGTTATATCTTGAATTGAAAAAACTCCTTGTGTGTTTTGCGCTGTAATTGCTGTTATTACGCTCATCCCAAAAACTCCATTTGCTTGAAATGCTTTAATATCTGCTTGAATTCCAGCTCCTCCTGAACTATCTGACCCTGCTATTGTAAGTGCTCTGTACATCTAAATCACCTTATCCTCTCAATTTATGTTTCTACATTTTTAAAAATATTTTCTATACTCTTTGACCTTAGTAGTAGATATGCTATTAATGCCCCTACTAAAGAACTGCTTGAAAACGGAATTATATAAATTAATAATCCAGCTTCCTTTCCCATAAGAAAAGCCGCTACAGGATATGCTATTAATGCGCCTATAATCCCAGTTCCAATAAACTCTCCAAAACACGCTACAATCTTACTTTTATATTTTTCATATAAAAGTCCGCTTAAAAAGGCTCCTATCATACTTCCTGGAAATGCTAAAAGGCTTCCTGTTCCTAAAATATTTCTAATAAAAGAAGCTATAAATGCATTTCCTAAAGCATAGAACGGTCCTAAAAGCACAGCTGATACAACATTTACAAAGTGTTGCATAGGAGATACTCTAGCTCCTAAAATAGGAATTGAAAAACTTCCTAAAATTACAGCTAAAGCTATTAAAAGCCCACTTAAAGCTAACTTATAACTCTTACTCTTTTCTATAAAAACATCCCCTTTTTCGATATTTTTAAAAATTAATTCTAAAGATATAAATTTCTTTAACAAAAAAAGTAGTTAGCCTTAAAAAGGTTAACTACTTTAAAATATCTAAATAACTTTATTTACTAAAATAGTTCTTCCCTACGCTGGCACTATCCAAATCAGGTATTGAGGGTTTAGGAAAAATCCAATCTCAGCTTTTAAAAGCTCCCCTAGAATTAATTTCTATTTACTTTTACTATTTTATGATATACCAAATTTTGTTTTAAGTCTACTTAAATACTAATCATCACCAAAAACTTTTCTTTTAAGTTCAAGTCCAGCTTCTGTAACTGCAACTCCTCCAAGTCCTGTTTCTCTTAGTGATGGTGGAAGTTGTTTTCCTACTCTATACATAGCTGTAACAGTATCATCAAAAGGAATTTTTGACTCTACTCCTGCCATTACTAAATCAGCTGTGCAAAGTGCACTTACAGCACCTGCTGCATTTCTTTTAGCGCAAGGAATTTCAACAAGTCCAGCTACAGGGTCACAAACTAGTCCTAAAATATTTTTTAAAACTATAGCACCAGCGTCTAAGCTCATCTTAACAGTACCACCCATCATATGAACTACAGCCGCAGCTCCCATAGCAGCAGCTGACCCACACTCAGCTTGGCAACCTCCTTCAGCTCCTGAAAGAGTAGCATTCATTCCTATTATAGTTCCAACTGCAGCTGCTGCAAATAAAGCATCTACAAGCTCATCTTCAGTTTTATTAAGCTTAGCACCTGCTGCAAGAACAACAGCTGTAAGTATACCACAAGACCCTGCTGTAGGACATGCAACTATTCTTCCCATAGAAGCGTTAACTTCAGATGATGCAAGGGCCATAGCCATAGCCATAACTGTAGTAGTTCCAGTTAAAGTTTCTCCTCGCTTTAAATATTCGTTTATTTTATATCCATCTCCACCTATAAGTCCACTTACAGAATAAACTTCAGTTTCAGTTCCTTCTGTTACTGCATCTATCATAACTTTAAGGTTTCTTCTCATCTTTTCAAATATAACTTCTCTATTTTCACCTGCATTTTGCATTTCACTTAAAAGAGCATACTCACTTAAAGAAATACCTTTATCTTCACATATTTTTAAAAGTTCTTCTCCACTTCTAGCTACCATTATTATTCACCGTCCTTAACAGGGTTTATCATTATTACTCTACTTATATGTTCTAATACTTTTATCTTATTTAATGTCTTTTGATCTAATTTATTATCAAGTTCGAAAACCATATTAGCGCCCTGTCCTTTTTGTCTTCTAAAAACGCTCATATATGCAATGTTAATTCCTTCATCATAAAGTAATCTAGTTACTTTTGAAACTACTCCTGGAACATCTTCTTGAGATATTATTAATGTTGGATAATCTCCAGTAAATTCTACTTTATTTCCATTAACTTCAGTCATTTTAATGCTTCCGCCACCTATAGAAGAACCAACGACTTCTCTAGTTTCCCCTGATACAGTCTTCATTATAAATCTAACTGTGTTTGGGTGAACATCTCCTAAATCTTCCTCTCTAAAAGAAAATTTTAATCCTCTTTCTCTTGCTATATCCATAGCTATTCTTAATCTTTTATCGCTAGGTTCCATCCCTAAAATCCCAGCAACTAAAGCTCTATCAGTTCCGTGTCCTTTGTAAGTTTTTGCAAAAGAACCATGAAGACCAAATACAACTTCAGAAACTTCATCACCAGCTACAGCTCTTGCAACTTTTCCAAGTCTTGCAGCACCAGCTGTATGAGAACTTGAAGGTCCTATCATTATAGGTCCTAATATATCGAAAACTCCAACATTATTCATAGTCTCACCTCATCTATTTGTATCAAATTTTGTCTATTTTTATCTATCTATAGTTTAATCTATTAACCTTGCTTTTATCAAGATAATAAAAAAATATCCTTGCTTAAAATTTAAATAACTTTAAAGCAAGGATATTTTAGATTTAATAATTTATTTTTTAATCTCTATAGAACTAGTCTTTTTAGGAGTTCCAAATAACCCCTCATACATAAGTTCAAAACCACCATCATTCATTTTTATGTCTGAATCGTCGTTTACATAAAAGTTATTCATAGTAGTTGTTATAAGTTCAAACTTTTGAAGATTATTTTGATCTAATAATACATCATAAAGGTAAGCTAAGTGGTCTTGTAAGTACTCTTGCATTTCTCTTACTTCTTCGTCAGTTAACTTTCCTTCATCATAAAGCTTTTTAGCTGGACCATTTCTAAATATAAAATAGGCTGAAGCCTTAGTAATATTTTTAATATAATCTTTTGTCTCCATTAATAAACACCTCAAAATTTTATTTCTTATTATTTATTTAACTATAATAATATAAATAAAACAAGATATTGCATTTTTTTACTTTAAATTATATTAACATTTCGTTAATATAATTTATTTTATTTTGAGTTATATTATAGATTGGAAATCAATTTTTAGGAGGGCTTATTATGAACCCATTATTTTTCACAATATTTAAAATTTTCCTTATATTAACTATGATTTTTGTAGTAGTTAAATCAATTTTTGTAACAAAAGAAGCAAGCAAGGATGGAAGTGCAGATAAAATAAACATGTTTTCTGGTATAGGACTTATTAACATATTCTTATTATTAGTACTATTTATTCCTTTAATCTATGTAAGTACAAAAGGACAAAAACTTTTCACATTTGATAATATTTATCTTTTATTCTTTTTAATATTTATTTTATACCAAATTTACGTAAACACTAGAATTTTACTATATAAAAATGGTATCCTAGTGATGGGTCAATACATTAAATACAAAGACATAAAAAAAGCTAGAATTGATGATTGTAAAATCGGGAAGACAGTTATGCTTTTAACAACAACTGGCGGTATGTCATTTAAAATTGGTAAGAAAGATGATGACAAATTAAGAGAGGTAATAAAGAATCATAAAATCCAATTGGTTAAATTTGATTAATAGCTTTTAGTAAAGGAGGATAAATGATACTTTTTACTTTAGGGGAAGCTTTTATCTTAATACTTATAGGGGTCTTAGTCGGTAAAAGCGCATATATGGAGTTTACTCTTAGACGAAAGGAAAAACCTGTAATAATTCGTTTTTTCGGTACTCCATTATTTTTTAACTTAACTATAATTTTAATAATTTTACTTCCAACTATAATAAAAGATATTATAACAAAAACTAGTATATTTCATTTAGGAAATTTATATGTTTTATTAATAATAATCTTTTTAATTTATCAATCATATGTTTCATCAGAAATATTAATATTTTCACATGGAATATTTTATTTAGGGACTTATATTAAATATGAAAATATTAAGAGAATTGAATTAGTTCAAGTAAAAAACAAATACTCAATCGAGGTTGTAGGTTCATTTTCTCTTATGAACGTAAATTTAAATTTAGAAAGCGCTACTAAATTTTATAAACTTATGGTTTTACACGGAGTTAATATTTACACATAATTTTAAAATTATAGGATTAAATTTAAGAACTTAAAAGGATGTTACAAAAATTTGTAACATCCCTTTTTTATTTAAATATTATCATTATATCGTGCCATAATATATTGATTTGCATACCTTCCTTTTCTAACTGCTGCAAAAAGCTTTTTCCCCTCTACTACAAAGCCCATTCTTTCATAAAGTTTTTTAGCTCCCTTGTTTTCTTCGAAAACTTCAAGTTCTAATCTCTTTATCATAAGATAATTATCTGCAAGGTTAATAATTTCTTTTAAAAGAGCAGTTCCTATCCCTTTTCCAGTATACTCATCTCGAACCATAATTCCTAAAGATCCAACGTGCCTAGACCTAGGTGAATCATCAGTACTCATTCCTACCATCCCAACTACTTTAAGCCTTTCCTTTTCTTTTACTTCAGCTACAAAAAGATGATCATTTTTACCTAAATTCTTAATCATATTTTCAGCTCTTGTAACTCTCTCACTTGGAATTGCATAAAGGTTATCACGTACCCCTTCCATCCTTCTAAGTTCATTAACATCATTTGCATCCTCATATCTAATCGGTCTTATAATGAATTCCAAAAAACATATCCCCCTTTTATTTATATTTAGTATTTATAAAAACAACTTCCCCCTATAAACTCCCTTAAGATAGAGTTTTCTGGAACTTTATCCATAGGGATTTCTTTAAAGAAGTTTAAAAACTCAATAAGTCTAGTAGCCTCGTTATAAACTGGGCTATCTTTTTCAATCTTTTGAAGTTCTTTTAAAGCGTATGGCTTAAGAACTCCTAGTTCATAAACTAATGTTGAGTTAAACATATCATCAGCCTCTTCTTGGTATCCGAAAATATTTTTCTTTTCTCCCCTTTTAATTGAAGGCCACATTTTTAAAGTATCTTCCCCGCCGTACCCTCTAGATAAATAATCTCTAACTATTCTTCTAAGTTTTCTTACGTCTGTTGTTGGAATTCTGTTATGATTATCTAAATTTAATTGAGTTAAAGCTGATATATATACTTTATATTTATTTTTATCATCTATAGCATTTGTAAGCATCGGATTTAAGCCGTGTATACCTTCTACTATAAGTATTCCGTTTTGAGGAAGCTTTATAGTATTTCCAAGCCACTCTCTTTTACCTCTTCTAAAGTTGTAAGTTGGAATTTCTACAGCTTCTCCTTCAAGTAATCTTTCTAGATGATTATTTAGAGTGTTTAAATCTAATGAATGTATAGATTCAAAGTCAAAATCTCCATTTTCATCCCTTGGACTATCTTCTCTATTTACAAAGTAATCATCTAAAGATAAAGGCATAGGAACAAATCCATTTACTCTAAGTTGAATACTTAATCTGTTTGCAAAAGTAGTTTTACCAGAAGAAGAAGGTCCTGCAATTAAAACCATCTTTATTCCTTTTCTTTCTGTAATTCTATCTGCTATATATGCTATTTTCTTTTCGTGAAGAGCCTCTGAAACCATAACTACGTCTCTAAGGTCTCCGTGTTCTATCTTATCGTTTAAGCTTCCCACTTCACCAACACCTAAGATGTTAAGCCACTTTTCAGTTTCTAAAAATATCCCAGATAATCTTTTTTGCTCTACGTATTTTGGAAGACTATTTATATCTTCTTTTCTAGGACTTCTTAAAATAAACCCAGGTTCGTAATACATTAAATCCCACGCTTTAATAATCCCAGTCCTTGATGCCATTTGACCGTAAAAATAATCAAATCTTCCTTCAAGTTCATAAAGCTTAACATAATTAAAGTCAACATACTCTAAAAGTTTAACCTTATCTTCCATTTCATAACTTTTAAAGACTTCAATTGCATCTTCTTTAGTTACTTTGATTTTATTTATTTTAAAGTCTCCATCTATTAATTCTTTCATTCTATTTTTTATTAAAACTATATCTTCTTTTGATAAAACCTTTTCTTTGTGTATCTCACCAAATAAGCCTTTACTAATTGAATGTTCTATAGTTATTTTAGCTTCTGGAAAAATATCTAAAGCTGCTTTAATAAATATAAATTGAAGTGTTCTAGTATAGACATTTATCCCAATTTCACTATCTAATTTTACTATTTCTAAGTCTCCACTTTCTTTAACTTCTGCTACTAATTCATAATATTCGCTATTTAGTTTACATAAAGCTACATCACACTCTTCATCCTTATAATACGTATTTACTATATCTTGAAAGCTTGCACCTTTATCTATTTGTACTATTTCTCCGTTTTCTAAAGTTATGTTGTATTTATTCATAATTAGTGCCTCCCTATAAGTTCTATACCTTTATTTTATTATATACTAGAACCTATTTTTTTGAATATAAAACTTTAATTATAGAGATATTAATATTGAGGTGTTTTATATGTTTATTATTTTTATAAGAACGGTTATTTTATATATTCTAGTAATATGTGTTATGAGACTTATGGGAAAAAGGCAAGTTGGAGAGCTCCAACCTTATGAATTTGTAATAACTATAATGATATCTGACTTAGCATCGCTTCCAATGCAAGATACAAGGCTTCCTTTACTTCTTGGAGTGATTCCTATTCTTACACTACTTTTAATGAAAATGATATTATCTCAAATTCAACTTAAAAGCCAAGTTGCAAGAAGAGTTATAGACGGTGAGCCTTCTATTTTGATTTATAAGAGTAAAATAAACTATACAGCTCTAAAAAATCAGCAGATAAATATAGATGAACTTCTTGAAGAAATCAGACTTTCTGGTTACTTTGATTTAGAAGATATACAATACGCCATACTTGAAACTAACGGTCATATATCAATTTTGCCTAGAGACACTCAAAACTCAGGCTTTGAAGGACCAGTTTCCCTTAACAAATACAACAACACAATCGATAACTCAATCAAACAAACAGATTATTCAAAAGATAATAGTATGTTTTCAAAAGAGATAGACTCAAATTCTTCAAAAACTATTTCTGGAAATGAATCTAACCATTTATTTTTACCAAAAGTCTTAATTTCAGATGGTAAGATAAACAAAAACTCTCTTACTAAAATAAATAAAGATGAAATTTGGGTTAAAGATAAATTAAAGGAATTTGAAATCTACGACATAAAAAAAGTCTTAATAGCACTTTACGATACTCGAGGAAATTTCAAATTCCAACTTTATGATGAATTTGAAAAGGAGATGAAATCATGAGAAATATAATTATTTCAATTATCCTTTTTACTTCTGTTTTCTCAGTAGTTGTTTTTGCAAACAAACAACTTGAAACTTTATGCGATACAGTTATAGAATCCTGCGATAGAATCGAAAAATATATAGATTCTGATAATTATAAAGATGCTTACGAAGAATGTTTAAGTCTTTTAAATTCTCTTCAAAAGGAAAATTTCGTATCTTCAATATACGTAAATCATATGGATTTAGATACTATTACAAACCAAGTAGTATCTACTTCCCTTAGACTTAAATGCAAAGAAAAATGTGAAGCTTTAGCTTCAATTCACGTAGTTAAATATTCTTCAAGTATGTTAAAAGAACTTCAAAAACCTAATTTTAAAAACATACTGTAAAACAAAAAGGAAGACTAAAAAGTCTTCCTTTTTTAATTACTTTTCTGCAAAAGTGCTACACTCTGTGTCACATGAAGTACATGCAGTAACGTTTGAAGAAATATCAACGCTGTTTGCCGTACAACTGCGATTTGCGTTATGGACACAAGACGAAGCATTGCAAGTAATTAGTAAGTTTGGGTTTGGTACCTCATTAGAGCTAGTTAAAGATCCTGCATTTGCTATAAAGTCTTTACACATAGTCTCATCTGCAGCTGATGCATTAACTCCTCCACCAACACCTATTGTTTGGTTACAACAATGACTCTGTTTGTTATGTGCACAATCAGAAACAGTACATCTTAAAGTTGTCATTTTGAGTTCCTCCCTTCTTTACAATAATATTATCTGCATTTTAAAAAGATATATTCAAAATTTTTTCAAAACATTTTTGAATATTTTACATATTATTATGCATATTTTAATACACTTTTTGCATATTTTCTTTTTTTATTCAAAATACTTGCATATTTATTCTAAAAGTGTATAATGAATATTATTAATTCTAAATTAACTAAAATTTGTTAATTTAAAGGGGGCTATTTTTATGAAAAAATATAAAAAAGTTGTTTTAGCTTATTCTGGAGGTCTTGATACATCTATAATAATTCCCTGGCTTAAAGAAACTTACGGCTGTGAAGAAGTTATTGCAGTTGTTGGAAATGTTGGTCAAAAAGATGAACTTTCAGGACTAGAAGAAAAGGCTATTCAAACTGGGGCATCAAAAATCTATATTGAAGATTTAACTAATGAATTTGTAGAGGATTATATATTCCCTACTATAAAAGCTAATGCTGTTTATGAAGGAAAATATCTTTTAGGGACTTCATTTGCAAGACCTATTATCGGTAAAAGAATGGTTGAAATAGCTAAAGAAGAAGGGGCTGATGCTATTTGTCACGGTTGTACTGGTAAGGGTAACGATCAAGTTAGATTTGAACTTGCAATAAAAGCTTACGCACCTGATATGCCAATTATTGCACCTTGGAGAATCTGGGATATAAAATCTCGTGAAGAAGAGATTGAATACGCAAAACTTAGAAACATCCCACTAAATATTAGTCCTGAAACTAATTATAGTAAAGATAAAAACCTTTGGCATTTAAGTCATGAAGGCCTTGATTTAGAAGACCCTTCAAACGAACCTAATTATAAAAAAATATTAGAGATGACTAAAACTCTAGAAGAGGCACCTGATTCTCCGACGTATTTAACTATTTCTTTTGAAAAAGGAGTTCCTAAAGCTTTAAACGGTAAAAAGTTAAAGGGAGTTACTTTAATAGAAAAATTAAATGAAATAGGCGGAGAAAATGCTATAGGAATTTCTGATATGGTTGAAAACAGACTAGTTGGAATGAAATCTAGAGGAGTTTACGAAACACCTGGCGGAACTATCTTATATTACGCACATAAAGAATTAGAATCTATCTGTTTAGATAAAGAAACTTCTCACTACAAAGAAATGGTATCTTTAAAATTTGCAGATATAGTATATAACGGTCAATGGTACACTCCTTTAAGAGAAGCGCTTTCTTCTTTTGTTGATAAAACTCAAGAATTTGTAACAGGAGACGTAAAACTTAAACTTTATAAAGGAAATATAATAAGTGCAGGAATAACATCCCCTCACTCTCTATATAGCGAAGAATATGCAACTTTTAACGAAGATGAAGTCTACAATCAAGCTGACTCACAAGGCTTTATAAATTTATTTGGACTTCCTATAACTGTACAAGCTAAGATGAAACAATCTAAAAATTAAGGAGATTATATTTATGAAACTTTGGGGCGGAAGATTTAAAGAAGGAACAAATAAATTAGTTAATGATTTTAATTCATCTATAAACGTTGATTGTAGAATGTATAAAGAAGATATAAAAGGAAGTATTGCACACTCTAAAATGCTTGGAAAGCAAGGCATAATCCCAAAAGAATCAGCAAAAAAAATAGAAGATGGCTTAGTTGAACTACTAAAAAGATTAAATAGTGGCGCTATAGAAATAGATTTAACTTCTGAAGATATTCATAGTTTTACAGAAGGTATTTTAACTTACTATATAGGTGACTCTGGCAAAATGCTTCACACAGCTAGAAGCAGAAACGATCAAGTTACACTTGATTTAAAATTATATCTAAAATCTTATATAAACGACATTATAAATGATCTTTTAAATTTAGAAGAGGTATTATCTCTTAAAGCAAAAGAAAACACTAAAACTATTATGCCAGGATATACTCACATGCAAAAGGCACAGCCTATAACTTTTTCACATCATCTATTAGCCTACTCTGAAATGTTTAAAAGAGATATAAAAAGACTTCTAGACGATTTAGAAAGATTAGATGAAATGCCTTTAGGCAGCGGTGCTTTAGCTACTTCTACTTATCCTATAGATAGAGAATTTGTAGCTAAAGAATTAGGCTTTAAAAATATAACATTAAACAGCCTAGACTCTGTATCAGATAGAGATTATGCTATAGAAACTCTATCTTGCCTTTCAATTATAATGATGCATTTATCAAGATTTTCTGAAGAAATAATTATTTGGTGCACAAACGAATTTAATTTTATAGAACTATCAGACGAATATAGCACTGGAAGTTCTATAATGCCACAAAAAAAGAATCCAGACGTTGCAGAGCTTGTTCGTTCTAAAACTGGTAGAGTATATGGGGATTTAATGACTCTTCTTACAGTTATGAAAGGAATTCCTCTTGCATATAACAAAGATATGCAAGAAGACAAAGAATGTCTTTTTGATGCTTTAGATACTGTTAGCCTTTCTATTAAAACTTTTACTGGAATGATTAACACTATGAAAGTAAATAAAGAAGCTATGAAACTTTCTTGTAAAAGCGGTTTTACTAATGCTACTGATGTTGCTGATTATTTAGTAAAATCAGGTTTAACTTTTAGATCTGCACACGAAATCGTAGGTGAGATGGTTTTATATTGCATAGATAAAAATAAGGGGATTGAAGATTTAACTTTAGAAGAATTTAAATCTTTTTCAAAAGAATTTAAAGAAGATATTTATAAAGCTGTAGACCTTTTAACTTGCGTTGAAGAAAGAAGCGTTATCGGCGGGCCATCTACTTCTTCTGTTAATTTTCAAATAAAAATGTTAGACGAATTTATAAATAGTATAAAAAATAAGCAATAAATAAAAAGGTGGGGTTAGATGAAAAAAGTCGGTATAATCGGGGCAACTGGCTATGTTGGAGCTGAAATTTTAAGGCTCCTACTCTCCTTTCATAAAAAAGTTACTGTATCTTCTATAAGTTCAGTTTCTTTTGAAGGAGAAAAATATGATTCTGTATATAAAAGCTTTATAAATAAAACAGATTTAATTCTAGAAGATTCAAGTTCAGTTATAGAATCTTCAGATATTGTATTTGTTGCACTTCCTCACGGTTTAAGTGAAGAAATAGCTTCAAAGTGCCTTTTTAAAAATAAAATATGTATAGATTTAGGAGCTGATTTTAGGCTCTCTAAAGAAGAGGATTATAAAGCTTATTATAATAAAAACTTTAAAATAAAAGAACTTCATAAAATATCTGTTTATGGTTTACCTGAATTAAATAGAGAAAAGATTAAAAATTCTAGACTGATAGCGTGTCCTGGGTGTTACCCTACTTCTATAGAACTCGGGTTAATGCCAGCACTACAAAATAATATTATAGAATCAAACAACATTATAATAGACTCAAAATCAGGACTTTCAGGTTCTGGAAGAAACCTTTCAAAAAAATCACATTTCACTTTTGCAAACGAAAACTTTTGTGCTTACAATTTAGGAACTCATAGGCACATACCTGAAATTTTAGAAAACTTAAAAAATATATCAAAAAGAGATGTAAATATAACTTTTACGCCTCATCTACTTCCTATAAATAGAGGAATACTTTCAACTATTTACTGCACTTTAAATAAAGATATAACTCTTAAAGAGATCCACAAACACTACGAAGATAAATTTAAAAATGAGCCTTTTATAAATATTCTTCCTTTAAATGAAACAGCTGATATTAAAGATGTAGCTTTTTCAAACTACTGTAATATCTCTCTTCATAAGAATGATTCAAATAACACTTTAATAATTTTATCAGCTATAGATAATATGATAAAAGGCTCTGCAGGTCAAGCTATACAAAATATGAATATAATCTTAGATTTACCTGAAGACACAGGTTTAAATTTTATAAGTCCAAGCTTTTAAAAATATTAAAGGGGGTTATCTGTTTTGGAAATAATTAAAGACTATTCAATAACTGCACCTAAAGGCTTTTTAGCCTCTGGAGTGCACTGCGGCCTAAAGAAAAATAGGAAAGATCTTGCTCTTATTTACTCAGAAGTAAGTGCAGTAACATCTGCTGTTTATACTAAAAATCTAGTTAAAGGAGCACCTCTTTTAGTTACAAAAGAACATTTAAAAGATGGTTTTTCTAGAGGAATAATTATAAATAGTGGAAATGCTAATACCTGTAACGGAAAGAGCGGTCTTACTGATGCTTACAAAATGACTTCTCTTATATCAAAAGAACTGAATTTAAAATCCTCTGATATTTTAGTTGCTTCAACTGGAGTTATAGGAGTTCCTTTAGATATAGAAAAGATTGAACTTAAAACTAAAGATTTAGCTTCTAGCCTTTCTAAGTTTAAAAGTTCTGATGCTGCTTCTGCTATTATGACTACTGATACTACAAAAAAAGAATTTGCTGTAAGTTTTTCTTTAGATGAAAAACGAGTTACTATAGGCTGCATTTCTAAAGGTTCTGGAATGATAGAACCTAATATGGGAACTATGTTATCTTTTATAACTACTGATGTAAATATAGAAAAAAAACTATTAGATGAAGCTTTAAAGGAATCTGTAGATGAATCTTATAATAGAGTAACTGTAGACGGTGATACTAGCACTAACGATATGGTAATAATAATGGCAAACGGGCTTTCTAAAAATCATAAAATAACTAAAAAAGATAAAAGTTATTATAAATTTTTAGATATGCTAAAATTAGTTACTTTGAATCAAGCTAAACTTATAGCTAAAGATGGTGAAGGTGCTACAAAATTAATTTCATGCACCGTTACTGGTGCTAAAACTATAAAAGACTGTGTAAAACTTTCTAAATCTGTTATTAAATCTAGTTTAGTTAAAACTGCATTCTTTGGAAGTGATGCTAACTGGGGAAGAGTTGCTTGTGCTTTAGGGTATGCAAATATTCCTTTTTATACAGAAAAATTAGATATTTATTTTAAAAGCTCTAAAGGTGAAATACTTTTATGTTCTAAAGGACAAGCCGTTAATTTTAATGAAGACCTTGCACGTAATATTTTAATAGATGATGAGATATTAATAATAGTTAATTTAGGAGACTACAATACTTCTGCTACCTGCTATGGCTGTGATTTAACTTACGATTACGTAAAAATAAATGGGGATTATAGGAGTTAATTTATGAAAGATAAACATAGAGCTGAAGTATTAACCCGTGCCCTTCCTTACATTCAAAAGTATTTTGGAAAAACTATAGTAATTAAATACGGAGGCAATGCAATGATTTCAGATTCTTTAAGAGAATCTGTTATTAAAGATATAATTCTTTTAAAGTGCGTTGGATTCAATCCTGTTGTAGTTCATGGGGGAGGCCCTTTTATCTCATCTTATTTAGATAAATTAAATATAGATTCTAAGTTTATAGAAGGTTTAAGATTAACAGATTCAGATACTATTGAAATAGTTCAAATGGTTTTAGGAGGCAAAGTTAATAAAGATCTAGTAACTCTTTTTGAAAAACACTCAGGTAAAGCTTTAGGCTTATGCGGAATGGATGGTTCCCTTTTAAAAGCTAAACCCTTAGATAAATCTTTAGGGTATGTAGGTGAAATCACTTCTGTAAATACAGATATAATAAATATGGCTATAAACTCTAATTTAATTCCCGTTATAGGAAGCGTTGCATTATCAGAAGATGATTTTAAAATATATAACGTAAATGCTGACACTTGCGCATCAAAAATAGCCTCTGCCCTAGGTGCAGAGAAACTTATCTTATTAACTGATGTTAAAGGTGTTTTAGTTAATCCCCCTGATGAAAATTCTCTTCTTTCAAAGATAAGACTTCACCACGTTCCTAAACTTTATGCAGATAAAGTTATAAATGGAGGCATGATTCCTAAAGTTGATTGCTGCGTTGAAGCTATAAGGATGGGAGTTAAAAGAGCTCACATAATAGACGGTAGAATTCCTCACTCAATACTATTAGAACTTTTTTCAGACGACGGAATTGGAACTATGATTTATTAAAGGAGGTAATAATATATGGACCACTCTCTTTTAAACACCTACGCCTTTCTTCCTGTAATTATGAAAAGAGGCTCTGGAGTTTATTTATATGATACTTTTGAAAAAGAATATTTAGATTTTGGAAGTGGAATCGGAGTAAACTCCTTAGGATATTCAAACGTATCAATAACTAATAATATAATAAATCAAATAATAAAATTAAATCACACTTCTAATATATTTTTAAATGATACAATAATTAATCTTAGTAATAAATTAACCGCTCTCTCTAATATGTCTAAAGTATTTTTTTCAAACTCTGGTGCAGAAGCTAATGAATGTGCAATAAAACTTTCTAGAAAATATAGTTTTTCTAAATACAAAGACAAAAACAGAACTACTATATTGTCTTTAGAAAAATCATTTCACGGAAGGACTTTAGCTACACTTAAGCTTACAGGTCAAGAGAAGTTTCACGATTACTTTTTCCCTTTTCCGGAAGGGTTTAAATATACTAAGGCAAACGATATAGAAGATTTTAAATCATCATTAACACCTGACGTTTGCGCAGTTATATTAGAATCTATCCAAGGCGAAGGAGGAGTTATCCCTTTAGGTTTAGATTATGTTCGTAAGGTTTACGAAATTTGCAAATCTAAAGATGTTTTGCTTATCTTTGATGAAGTTCAATGCGGAATAGGTCGAACTGGAAAGTTATTTGGTTTTAATCATTTTGATGTAATTCCAAATATAATAACTTTAGCTAAAGGGCTTGGAGGCGGCATGCCTATAGGTGCAGTCCTTTGTGACTCTACTTTAGAAGATGCATTTAGCCCTGGAGACCACGGTTCTACTTTTGGTGGTAATCCAGTTTGTGCTTCTTCTGCCCTTGCAGTTTTAGAAAGATTTGAAGATGATTCTTTATTAAACTCTGTATCAAACCTCGGAAAACTAGCATTTGATATTTTAAAGGAAAACAAGAAAATTATTTCCATAAGAGGTAGAGGGCTTATGATAGGAATCGAAACTAAATTTAATAGCTCTGAAGTTCAAAAAGAAGCCTTAAAAGAAGGGTTAATAGTTTTAACTGCTGGCCCGAATATAATAAGACTACTCCCCCCATTAATTCTTACTGAAAAAGAATTAATAAAGGGTTGTAAAATATTACTAAAAGTTATAGACAGGATGGAATAATTGATTTAATCTATATATGTGGGTTAAGTCATTTCTAAAATGCTAAATACTTATTTACAGGGAGAAGTCTGGGTTGTAGTTACTTTCTCCCTATTTTTTTATTTTTGGAGGTATTTATGAAAAAAGATTTACTTAAAATGAATGACCTATCAAAGGATGAAATTTTAGAAATATTAAACTTAGCAGACCAATTAAAATACGAAAAAAAACACCATATAGACCACGCACACCTTAAAGGTAAAACTTTAGGTATGATATTTGAAAAAGCTTCAACTAGAACTAGGGTATCTTTTGAAGTCGGGATGTTAGACTTAGGTGGTAACCCACTCTTTTTAAGTAGTAACGACCTTCAAATAGGTAGAGGCGAACCTATAAAAGATACAGGGAGAGTTTTATCTAGATATATAGACGGGATAATGATTAGAACTTTTTCTCAAAAAGATATAGAAACCTTAGCTAAATATTCATCTATCCCTGTAATTAACGCACTTACAGATGATGAACACCCTTGCCAAGTCTTAGCTGATTTAATGACTATAAGAGAATATAAAAATTCTTTTGAAAACTTAAATATTTGCTATATAGGTGACGGCAATAATATGGCTCACTCTCTTATGGTAGGTGCTTTAAAAGTTTCTATGAATTTTAATATAGCGACGCCTAAAGATTATAAACCATTAGACTCTTACATTTCTTTAGCTAAAGAAATTTCAAAAATAAATAATTGCAGATTTAACTTATACGATACTCCAAAAGATGCAATAAAGAATGCAGACATTGTAATAACTGATGTTTATGCGAGTATGGGAAAAGAATCAGAAGCAAAAGAAAGGCTAGAATATTTTAAAGGCTTTTGCGTAGATTCTAGTTTGATGAAATACGCTAAAAATGATGCTATTGTTTTGCACTGCTTGCCAGCTCACAGAGGAGAAGAGATTTCCGAGGAAATTTTAGAAAAATATAGTTCTTCTATTTTTGATGAAGCAGAAAATAGACTTCACGTACAAAAAGCAATTCTTTTAAAACTTATGAAATAAAAAAACAGCCTTATTAAATAAATTAATAAGGCTGTATCTTTTTAAATTTATTTTCTTTTGTGTACAGTTTGATACCACCCGTGCTTTTCTTTCCCATTATCTTTAACTAGCTTTTGACAGTATATTAAGTCATACCCTTCTATTTCTAGTTCATCCTCATTGTGGAATATATACTCTAATCCATCTAAAACGTGGTTTTCTTTCTTTATTAAAACTGTATTTTTATTTATGATAGTATTTTCACTAAAACTATAGCAGCTATTATCATCTTTACTTCTCCAGTCCATTATTAAATATTCTGGATTTATATTTTTTGCTATATTTATAGCTACATTTGGAGTAACCATATTTAATCCCCAAGAAGTAACTACTTTAACTTCACCTTCATAAGTATAACTATTAAGATCACCTATAATAGCTTTTACTCCATTATTTTTACAAGTCTCTATCATAAGTGGATCTATATCAATTCCAAAAGAATCAAATCCTACTTCTTCTAGTAGTTTTACATGTCTACCTGGACCGCACCCTATATCAATCCCGATATCACCTTTTTTCATATCTTTTCTTACGTATTTCATTATTAGACCAACTAACTCACTATCTGGATATTTCATTCCAGTCCACTTTTTAGGATTATTAAATTTAGCCATAATTTTTATCTCCCCTCAAAATATTCTTCTACCTGTTTTGCATCTATTCTAGGAATTATAAAAGACTTTCCATCATAATGCCCATTTCCATCTACTATTCCATCAAAACCTAACGACTTTAAAGGTTCTACAAGTTGTAAAACTGTGCTATTAAACATAGGTCTCATAGGAAGTGTAAAGTATTTAACTGCTTTTAATTTATTTTTTAATAACATATTTAAGCAAGGTATTATCTCTTCATCTATGTATTTATCTACATCTCCGTCAAAAGCTCTATGCGTTACAGTATGTACTCCATATTCTGCATACTCATATCCTTTATATTCTTCTATTTCAGCAAATCTTCTAGAAAGTTCTAAAGCTTCTTCATACCCTGGAGTTCCAAGCACCTCTTCTGCACCATCATTATCATAAAGTAAATTACAACATCCCTTTACATATCTTCTAGTACTATCAGTTTCATATTTATAAACTTTATCTATATATTCTTTTTCTTCTTCTGTAAGCTTTAATAAATTATATTCTCTATCTTTTATAGTTAATGCAATTTGGACTCTATGTGCTATTGGATATATTGGATTGTTTAGCCACGGTCCTGTTATAATTGCAGTTTGAGTTGGAATTTTATTTTCTTCACAGAAAGGAAGTACATTTCTAACCCAGTCAACAGTACCATCATCCCCTGTTATGTATACTGTATTTTCTTCTATAGGTTTATTAATATTTGATAGAAAATCAAATTTCCACCCTTTACTTTTTATAAGATCTACTTGTTTTTTAAATCTTTCCATAGTTATCGGAAAAGATCCCCTTACAGCTTTTTCATTATCTCCATCTATAGAATGATAAGCTATAACTATTTTCTTTTTGTTATCCATTATTATTTATCCCCCTAGTTTATATTTCTCTTATTTTTTTGAATTTTAGTATTTATTAATTTCAATTAAATAATTATTAATATATATCTTTTTATCGACTTTTTTTAACATAAACTTAACGAGAATAAAGGTTTAAATGAAAATTGTAATATTTTCTTCATATTAATTTTAAAAAAAATTAGGCTAAATTTCTTGCAATTGAAACTTAGCCTAAATCACATATTTAAAATCATAATATTAAATTAAATGCTTATTTGCATTTCCTTTCTATCTTCTTCTGTTAATTCATTTCCTCCTACAAAAGCTATTATGAAAATTACTTTTATTAACTCTATTACTTTTTTCATATAAAAATCAACTCCTAAAATTTATTTATCTTATGAGTTAATTATATTTTAGATATATCCTTTCTCATATTTATCTCTATTACATATACATTTCATTTTTGTAATAAAAGAAAAAGGCGGAATCTCTCCACCTTTACTTTTCTATATAATTAGTTACAAATTTTATAGTCATATTCACAGTTCCATCACCATTTCTTGTAACTTCGAACTTAGATTTATCGTGATAATCTTCATTACTTAAATAAAGATCTATTCCATTATCTATTTTAAGTCTTACTCTCTTAAGTTTCTTTTCAGCCCAAGTTTTATCTACTTCAACTTCTTCTACCCCTTGTTCTTTTATAAACTTTTTAAAATTCTCTTTAATAGATTCTTCTTTAAATACATCTTCTGAAAACTTCTCTATATTTATAATTTCTTCTTCCATTAAACCTTTTTTAACTGCATCACGTATCTCCATTGCTTTTAAAGGTTTTTCATTATATATTTCTCTAGTCCAAGCTTCGGTTGCATTTACAAAGGTTTTTGTTATGTCTCTTTCGTTTTGAACTATACTGCAACCTAAAAAGTTATTTATAAAATAGTTTGCTCCGTACTCTTCGTCTTTTTTACTTTTTCTTTGCTTATCTAAAACCATTAAATTATAATTTTCTTCTTCTCTTATAGGTTTTATAAATGCAGCCTTTTGAATCTTTTGACCGCTACCTGGAAGACCTGCTGATTGTGGAACTATCCCTATTCCGATCTTATTGTCTACAAACTCTATTTGATGTGTGAAATTTTTTACGTAATCCATCTTTAATACAGCAATCATAGGACCTTGGTCTGTTATTATAGATGCTATTACTAAGTCGCAAGATGGGATGTTAGTATTTCCATTCATAATTGCAAACATCTGCCTTGCTAGTTCTTTTGATAGTTCTACTAAATTATTTTCTATTCCATTTAAATAATCTTGAACTACTT